>CAMJQJ010000005.1 GCA_946408025.1 uncultured Faecalitalea sp. | reverse complement strand
AGTTTCATGATAAATAATAAAACAGGACTATTAGAAGTCCTGTTTTAAAATGCTTTATTCTAAAGATCTATGACAAAACAATAAAAAAGATAGATGATATTTAATATATCTCACCTATCATTTAATAATTAAGCTATTTTCACTTACATAAGCTTATTTTGCATATGTTTTATCAAGAAACTTCTTTGCATCTACGATAAATCGTTCATGACGACCTTTTCCAATCGATTTATCATTTTGAAATGCCTGTACTTCAAAAACCAATTTTCGGTTATCTTGTTCCAATAATGTTGCATGAATCTCTATTACGGCACCCAAAGGACTTGCCATATCATGTGATACATTCATTAAAGTTCCGACACTTGTTTTCCCTTCTTCTAAATCAAGGCAAAGACAAGCCGCTTCTTCCATCCAGGCAATCATTTGAGGTGTAGCCAATACATCTAGAGAACCACTTTTCATCACAGAAGCAAGATGTTGTTTTTCTACTACACGTTTTATTGTTACATTTTTTTGTTCCATCATTTTTCCTCCAAACATTTACTTGATAGTATCATAAAAGCCAAAAAATATACAGTATATACTTAGTATCAAAAAACAAAAAAATCATTTATAATATGACTATCTTCATAAAGGAGGTTTTTATTAACAATGTATAATCAAGATTTACTTTTATATAATAAAGCCAAAAAACGTGTGATTACTCGTTTGTTTGTCTCATGGTTTTTATTATTGTTTTATTTTGTTGGTGTATTCTTTGTATTAAATCTAGATTTTTTAAAAACAGCAAATAATTTGAATACTATCATAATTGTTCTGGCAATTTCTCAATTATGCTTATATGGTTTTATATTTCTTTTATTAAGTTTTGGAAAGAAAATCTTTCGAATCCTATATTGGCTTGTTTTTATCTTAACTTTATTTTTAATATATGTTCCTATTCAATTTATTTTACAAGACTTGCCTAATATATTGACATATGCTTCTTTACTTGGGTTCATGTTAATAAAAATCATGTTCTTATCTCAACTAGGTGCTTATCTAAGACATAACAAATGGTCACGTATTTTCTTCGACTTAACAATTGATATTTATGAAGATGAAGAAGATGATATTATTCAACAACCTGTTTTAAAGACAAAAGTTAAGAAAGAAAAGCGTTACCAAGAACCTATACAACCAACATATGTTATTGAAGAAGAGGAAGAAGAATACGAGGATGAACCTTACACACAACCACAAATATCCATACGATTAGGTATAGGTATTTATGCCTCATTGATGGTTTTTCCAATCTTAATCCAAATATTCTCTAATTTTTTTGCGAGCTACGACTTACAGACTGTTTTTGCTACAAAAGATATGTTTATGCTTTGTATTTTTACAGCTCTGATATGGACCGTTCCTGTATTCTATTTATATTATGATCACCCATATGCTAAACGAACTGTATTAATTTGTGCAATTTTAGAAGTTTTATGTGTAATATTATATTCAACGAAACTTGTGGGATACTATGTAAGTAAAGATCCTGAATATCCGCTAAGAGTATTTATCCTATTTATCATAGTTGATATGATTCGTTATGTAATCATTTTTTACTGCTTAAAACCTTTATTACAAATTGATCCTTCTACATACATTAATGAAGAAACAGAAGACTAAAAAAGAAGATCCACAGATCTTCTTTTTTAGTTTAAATCGTCTGGTTCTTCATTAACCATAATTGGTAATGCTATCTCTATTGAAGTCCCTTCATTTTCCTTAGATTGTAATGAAATTGATCCTTGATAGAATTGTACTATGTGCTTTACAATTGCCAAACCAATTCCTGTTCCAGCAACAACTTTAGATCGTTGTTTATCTGCACGATAAAAGCGTTGAAAAACTTTCTTCTGATCCTCTTTCGAAATTCCTATTCCGGTATCCATGACCTTAATTAAAACATTATCCAATCTTTCTTTTATTATAATTATGACCTTGCCATTAGGCTTATTATATTTAATGGCATTACTAATCAGATTATATAATATTCCTTGCATATGATCTAAATTGGCATAAACAATAACATTTTCGCAAGATACATCAAATTCTAAATTCATATCATTTGCTTGTATACTCAGACTATTTAACACATTTGTTAATAATTCTTTAAGTTTTATATGAGATTTTTGTACTACATAATCCTTTGCCTCTAATTTTGAAATTGTTAATATATCATTAATTAGTTTTGTCATATGATCACTTTCTTTTAAGACACAATCTAGACAATGATCGATCTGACTGGGTTCAACAATCGTATGTTGTCTTAAAAGTTCAGAATATCCTCTAATTGAAGTTAGAGGTGTTTTTAATTCATGAGATGCATTCGTAAAAAATTCCTGACGAATCTGCTTTTCCCTTTCTATCTTTTCCAAATTTTTTGCAATTTGATCATTCATTGTTTGTAAAGCATCCGTAATTTCCTGTAGTTCTACGTAAGAATAGTCTTTGAACTCAATTTTTTCCTTTCCAAAATCAGCTTTTCGAATAACAGAAGAAATTTCCTGCAGAGGTTTAAGAATAGAATCTGCCATTCGTTTAGACATAAACCAAACAAATAAAAAGGCAATAAGAAAAGCTATGAAAAAAGAAGGTAACAACATAAATACAGACTGCGAAACACCAGTAAAAGGCATAGCTAAACGAACAAAGACATTCTCTGTTTCATCATATTCAGCTACGTATAAATAGTTTTGCTCCATTGTTTTTGAATATCGAACACTACTACCTGTTCCATTTTGACTTGCTTCTATAATTTCTTCACGTTCAAGGTGATTTTCTTCAATCAAATTCTTAAAATTATCATAAAAAACTTCACCATCGTTTGATATCATAGTTAATCGAGTATCTTTATCGAAAAGCTCTTCACCAATTTTATGACTTTCTTCAAAATTTGTTCTTACGATAATATCTAACTCATCAAAAAGATTCGTGGTCTGCTGATTCAGTGAAACATAATAAAGCACTCCATATAATATTCCAAAACCAATCACAAAGCTTAAAGAAAAGATAATCAAAAAAGAGCGGATGACTTTATTACGCATTTTGTTCACCCGCCACAAATCGATATCCTACCTGGCGAACAGATTGGATACAGTTATTATAATCAGATCCTAATTTTTTTCTTAAAGAATTAATATGAACATCTAAGGTCCTGCTTTCACCAATAAAATCATATCCCCAAACCTGATTAATTAACTCTTCTCTTGAAATCGCTCTACCTGGATTTTTTGCTAGATATTTTAATAGTTCAAATTCTTTGAATGTAAGATCAATACTTTTATCATCAATCTTTACTGTACGCTTATCAAGATCAATGTACAATTTATCTATTTGAATGATTTTTTCATCTTTTTTGCTACGTCGCAATAATGAGCGAATACGCGCTGCTAGCTCTAAAACACTAAATGGTTTAGTTAAGTAATCATCTGCTCCTAAATCCAACCCCATGATCTTATCTAACTCTTTGTCTTTAGCGCTCAAAATCAGTACAGGCATATCTTTTAGACGTGGTACAGAGCGGATAAATTTTAAAATATCATACCCATTCATTCCTGGCAGCATAACATCTAAAATCGCGAGATCCACCATTTCTTTTGTTAAATAATCGTAAGCATCCTGTCCATTATCAAAATCCACTAAATCATATTGATAACTCTGCAAAGTTAATTTTAACAATTGACGGATATTCTCATCATCTTCAACAATCAAAATTTTAGGCATTTATTTATCTCCTTTTTAAAATTTTTCTTCCTCTTCTACAACATATTGAGCTAAGTTTTCTGCATGATCGCTAATACGTTCATAATCAGAAACAGAATCAAGGAAGATAATTCCTGCTTCAACTTGACATTTTTTGTCAATAAGTCGCTGAATATGACCTTCACGCATCTGATCCTGCATCTTATCAACTTTCGTTTCATGTTTTTCAACTTTTTCAAATTTACTTACATCAAGATTAGCACGTATATCTAATGCCCATCTTAAAGTCTTATAACACTGATTACTAATGATTTCAATATCGTCTTTAGCACTTTGCGAAAAAGCATCTTCCTCTAGATCTTTTGCCATATCCGCAATATTACGACAATGATCTCCAATTCGCTCAACATCACTAACAGCCAATAAGGCATGTTTTACTTGTAACTGTTCTTTTTCATTTAATGTAGAAAGATCCATTAATGAAATAAACTCAGAAAGTTGTTTCTCATATTCGTTAATTTTTTTCTCTCTATCATAAATTTTATCGATATTTTTCTTTTCTAATAAGGCATCTTTCGTATATGCTATGCTTTCTAATGCAAGTTTGCCCATCTTCTCAATTTCACGATTTACACGTACTAATGCAAAAGAAGGTGTCTGCAATAAACGTTCATCCAATTTAACCAAAACTTCTCCTTCGTCTTCAGCATTATTCTCTTCAACATTATCTTTGATGATAAGCTTTGACAAAGTAACAAGTTTATTGGCAAATGGGAATAAAATAATAGTTGTCAATACATTAAAACATGTATGGAATATTGCAAGTTCCGTACTTGTTACATTGCTCATCGCAAGATTTGGAATCGCAAGAAAAGTTAACCAACATATTGCGCCAAAGAATAGAGCACCAATACAATTAAATAATAAATGTATTACAGCTGCACGTTTGGCATTTTTATTAGCACCAATACAAGAAAGAATTGCAGTGACACATGTACCAATATTCTGTCCTAATGCGATAAAAACCGCAGACCCCCAGTTAACAACTCCGTTCATTGCTAAAGCCTGTAAAATTCCCATAGAAGCCGAAGAACTTTGAATAATACCTGTTACTGCAGCACCAACCAATAATCCTAAAATTGGATTATTACCGATAACCGTAAATGCTTGTGAGAAAATTGGTGAATCAGAATACGGTTCAATTGCACCGGACATCGTGCTTAAACCAATAAATAAAATACCAAAACCAACTAAAATATTTGCACCATCTTTGATTTTCTCTTTTTTAGAGAACAACATCATACCAACACCAACAACTAATAAAATTGGTGCAAAAAAATCAGGTTTTAATAGACTTCCCCATTCAGACATGGAAACGATCCATGCTGTCATGGTCGTACCAATATTGGCCCCCATGATAACACCTACGGCTTGGGTCAAATTCATTATTTGCGCATTAACGAATCCAACCACCATTACAGTTGTAGCAGAAGAACTTTGGATGATAGCTGTAATTAAAGCTCCTACCAAAACTCCTAAAATTCGATTATTCGTTAGCAATCCTAATAATTTACGAGTCTTTGATCCTGCTGAATTTTGCAACCCTTCAGCCATGATCTGCATACCATAGATGAACATACCAAGTCCACCAAAGAACAACATAATGTCTTGCAATAAATCCATTGTCATATACTTTCTCCTTCTCAGATTTTCTGTTTTTATTTATTCAATACAGTCTGTGCTTTTTTCAAAGACCGATACAAAATATCTCGTTTCTTGTCTAAAACAAGCTCAAAATCACCAATCAATTCTTCAACATGTGCATTAAATCCCTTTTTGAATTCATATACTCCATAATCATCTGCACTTTTGTCGAAAATACCACTTGTTCCATAGAAGTTATATCTTGTCATACGCTTATCTAAAGCTTTCTGTATTTGTCTCCATTGAATCGCATAAGGACCCATAAATTTTTTTAGATTTTCATCTGAGGCACTTAATAAATATATTGCTTCATTATTTTTCCAGACAAACATGGCGCCCGCCAAATATAATTTAGATCCATACTGCTCTTTAAGTTCATCCGCTTCTTTTATCTTTTTTGAAGTAAGAGCAGTGCCTTCTTGAGCCACTTTTAATTTTTTAGTAAACTTCTTTGAATTTGGAAGTTCTTCTAAACGTTTTTGAATCTGTATTTCTTCATCGATATATTTTTGTTTTTCTTTTGTAAGACTTTCTTTTAATTCTTCGACATCTAAATATGCCATAACCAATTCAATTGTATCTTTCCCAAAATTATCATACATATCTTCAAAATATGATAAAGGATAACTATCAAAATTTCTTCTCTTTGATGTAGCATCCAACATATCTTTAAATAAATAAAAATCTTTCTTTTCTAATGTCTTCACATGAATAGGATATTTTAAAGATCGATTGATGCTCCATCGTGTTTGTTGATCCATCTCTTTTAATAAAGTCGGTGCATCCTTATCCTTTAGGTCCAGTACCATCGTCCATCTTGGCTCTGTTGTAATATCAAAACCTCTAGTAAAACCTTTGTGACTACATCCTAATTCAATAAATTTATCAATAATTTTTTGATTATTAAATCCGTCTTCTATCAGATTCGCATTCTTGTCTCTTTGAACAAATTGTATATATGGATTGAAATGAAGATAGATACCGTTTTGAGACTGTAAATCTTTCTTCAGTTCATTTACAAAAAAACGCAAAAGATCGTCATCTTCATAATCAATTAAGAACCCTCTTAAAGCATGATAAATATACATCTTTCCAATAGTAGGATATCCAATGATGCAACTTGCAGCTAAAATTGTGCCCGCCTCTTTAACACCTACA
Source organism: uncultured Faecalitalea sp. (assembly GCA_946408025.1). Taxonomy (GTDB): domain Bacteria; phylum Bacillota_I; class Bacilli_A; order Erysipelotrichales; family Erysipelotrichaceae; genus Faecalitalea. The sequence goes on along the minus strand of CAMJQJ010000005.1, from coordinate 48,583 downwards.
AACTGGATACTACACCCCTGTTTTTCTTTATATATACCCATTGCACTTGTTTGCCAAAAAGTGCTATCAGGATAGTTTTCTTCAAAAGAATCGAATTCATCCTTTGTTAAATGAACAAATTTCATGTTTCTTCCCTTTCTACTAGCAGAAATATTCTATCACGATTTACATATATAGACAAAAACATTAAGTAAATTTGATGATTGTTAAATTTATTTTACATTATATTTAAATATTTCTAAATATTTCATTTGATGATAACTTTAACCAGTTATCTGGCATAATTGGCTTTCTTTTTATAAAAAAATTGAATATAACCACTTTTAATGTCATACTAGGTTTAGAAAATAACAAACAATGGAGATGATACCGATGGACATGCATAAAAAATAATTTTGAGTTTTAAAGGAGGTCTCTGTATGTTTAATATTCGTAAAATGGTTCGTGTTCTTCCTATCACATTTATCTTAATGTATGCAATAGGAGTATTTGGAATTCTTGGAGGTGTATCATTGAGAAATGATTTTTTAATTCAAACATCTCAATTGTTTTGTACATACTCCATAATCCCTTCATTTATAGTAACATTGATTTTTTCATTTATTAACATTAAAAATAAAAATACTAAATTACTTATCTATATAATTTTATTTTTTGTTTTATCCGTATGTCTTTTAATTTATATTCAAAACAATAATCTTGAATCTATGGAAATGATGCAAAATTTCATCTTATTCCCAATTTTATTTGTTTCTGTATTATTAATAGTCTTTTATGAGATTAAATCTTTAAAAGATTGAATTCACTTTTCCTTCATACAAATAATAAAAAGATAGTCAGTCTGATACAATCAACTGACTATCTTTTTTTATGTTTTATTTTTCAATTAATGATTCATTCCAATGTTCATTTGGTTCAACATCTAATAACTCACATACAGTTGCAGCAATGTTACTTAGACCTAGGTTATCATCATGTTTTAATTTAACATCAGCACCATATACGAAGAATGGAACACGATTCAAAGTATGAGAAGTCTTAGATTTTAAAGGAGCTCCTTCTTTTTTAGGCTTTTCGTACATTTCATCAGCATTACCATGATCAGCTGTAACCAATAAAATACCGTTTACTTTATCCACGGATTTAATTACACGTGCCAAAGCTAAATCAACAGATTCTACACCAATAATCGTTGCAGGAAGACTACCAGTATGTCCTACCATATCTCCATTTGGATAATTTGTACGTAAGAAATCGTATTTTCCGCTTTCAATAGCTTCACAAAGTTGATCTGTAATTTCTGCAGATTTCATCCATGGACGCTGTTCAAATGGAACAACATCAGATTTAATTTCAACATAAGTTTCTAAATTCTCATCAAATTTCTCGCTACGGTTACCGTTCCAGAAATAAGTAACATGACCAAATTTCTGTGTTTCACTAATTGCGTATTCACGAATACCGTTTTTACAAAGTTCTTCTGTCAATGTATATTTGATTTTTGGTGGTTCAGTTAAATACTTGTTAGGGATGTTTAGATCTGCATCATACTGTAGCATTCCTGCATACAATACTTTTGGATTTTTTACACGGTCAAATTTATCAAATGATTCGCCTTCATCAAATGCACGAGAAAGTTCTAATGCACGGTCCCCTCTGAAGTTGAATAAGATAACACTATCGCCATCATCAATCGTTCCAACTGGCTCACCATCTTTAGCAATTACAAATCCAGGAAGATCCTGGTCAATAACACCTAACTCATTACGATATGTTTCAATAGCTTCTGTAGCAGATGCAAACTGACGACCCTCACCCATTACATGGATGTGCCATCCTTTTTCTACCATAGACCAGTTTGCTTCATAACGGTCCATAGTAATTTGCATACGTCCTCCACCACTAGCGATACATGCGTGGAAGTTATCATCATTTAAACCAGCCATGAAGTTTTCAATATCATCAATATAAGTCAATGCACTTGTTTCAGGAACATCACGACCATCTAACAATGCATGCACTCGAACTTCTTTGATTCCTTCTGCTTTAGCTTGCTCAATCAAAGCTTTTAAATGATTTATATGAGAATGTACATTACCATCAGATAACAATCCGATGAAATGCATCTTATGATTTTTTGCATTTTCTGCTAATTCTTTCCAAGTTTTTGAATTAAAAATTTCTTTTGATTCAATATTCTCATTTACTAGTTTTGCTCCCTGAGAATAAATTTGTCCACATCCAATAGCATTATGGCCTACTTCAGAGTTACCCATATCACCATCAGATGGCAATCCAACAGCTAATCCGTGAGCACGAATTGATGTGTTTGGACAATTTTCCCACAAATAATCTAATGTTGGTTTGTTAGCTAGAGCTACGGCATTTCCTAAATTGGATTCATTGATCCCAACACCGTCCATAACAACTAAAATAACCGGTCTTTTTGTCATTTTTATTTCCTCCATATTATCGAAATAAATATACCACTTATAACTTTTAAATTCAATTTTAAACGCTGTTGTTTAAAGGCTATTTTACAGATACTTTCCTTCTCTTTCCTTTTAATTCTATAACTTTTAAACGAAATACAGTTGTATTTTTAACAGGCTTCAAGCTAAATGGAAATTCAGAAACATGATAATGTTTCATCAGTATCTTTAATCCCTTTATTTTTTTATCTTCACTTACTATTTCAATGAAACCTTTTCCATTCACACTTTCATATTCCATCGTACATGACATTTTTTCATCATTCAATACGAGCTGATGCGCATGATCCATCTCAAAACTCGCTCTGTGATTTTTTTTTAATCAAATCAAGTTTCTTTCCTTCATTAGCACAATGAAAATATATATACAGTTGTCCATCTTCTATATCTATTCCAAAATTAAGTGGAACCAAATATGGAAATTCTCCATCATTTAATCCTAAGACTAAACTATCGCAATCTAAGATTACTTGAAGAATTTCGTTAAATTCTTTGATTTCTCGATCGCCTCTACGCATTATTTAATTCTCCTTGAAGTTCTTTTATTCTATGAAACAATGTAGTTTGTCGAATCCTTTTTTGTTTTAACTTTACTTGTTTTTCAAACAAGGACTGACTTCCTATCAAAATCAACTCTTTTTTGGCACGTGATATAGCTGTATATAAAAGTCTTTTTTCTAGCATATATCTTGAATATGGTTCAACGATACAGATAACACTTTCATATTCTGAACCTTGCGCTTTATGCACACTAATACAATATGCATGATTTAAATAATATAAAAAATCACTGGAAAAATCGACAATTGTATTACCAAAGTCTACACTGATTACATGATTTACTCTGTCAACCGTTTCAATCGAGACTATCGAACCAATATCACCATTATATACATCGTCATCCGGTAAGTTTTTCAGTAACATAACTTTATCGCCTTCGCGAAATATCGTAGTTCCAACACGAAACTGTTTTTTTAAATTTGATTGTGGATTGTATAAAGCCTGCATATAAACATTAATCGAATCAATTCCAGCGATTCCTTTGTACATTGGCGCCAGTATCTGCAAATTTTCCATATCCTTATTCCGAACGATCTCATCCAAACATTCCAATATATCTTTGGCATCTCTTTCAATAAATGTGACCCCATCTTCATAAAAGCATCTTTCCTCTTTACGAATCTGACTAGCTAGTGTTATGATTCCTGATCCTTCGCTTTGACGAAAAATTTTCTCTAGATGAACAATTGGACAAATCTCACTCGTAATTAAATCTTCAAAAACTTTTCCAGGACCTACACTTTCAAGCTGATCTTCATCCCCAATTAAAAGAATTCGACAATATTGTGGTAATGCTTTTAATAACTGAGCGAATAAATGTGTATCTACCATGCTAAACTCATCCACGATCAAGAAATCAATTTCTAATGGATCATCCTCATTCTTGGCAAAAGTATTATCATCTTTATTCCATTGCAACAAAGAATGAATTGTTCTAGAATCACAACTTGATAATTGTGCCAAACGCTTGCTGGCACGCCCAGTTGGAGCACACAATTGAATCGTTGCATCCGGAAAAAAGGAACGACAAATATTTAAAATTCCTTTAACCGTGGTTGTCTTTCCTGTTCCAGGCCCTCCATTTAATATAAAGAAACTCTTTTCAAAGAATAATCTAATTGCTTTCTTTTGTTCATCATCATATTCAATGGCATAGCTAAACTCAACTTCTTGTATTTTGTGTTCAAGCTCATTTTCATCAATTGGATCAACCTCAAAAATATGTTCAAACATAAGATTGGCTATTGATATTTCATCATCATACAAGCTAAAAGGATATATTTTTCCTTCTTCTACGTGAACGCTCTTTTGGACTGAAAGTCGCTCCAATGAAGATAAAATTTTCTCATGAGATATCCCTTTACATCTTTCCATCATGCTAACTTGCGTTATATAAGTATTTCCACTCATCATAGCCAGTTGTCTTGCCATCTCATAAATATAAGCATCCAATCTTCGATCATCTTTTTTATCCACTTGAAAGCCATCAGCTAACTTCAAAGCGGATTTATATCCAAACCCATAAATTTCATAATAAGGTAAGAAACAATTTTCTTTCAATTTATCTAATACTTTGTCTTTGTATGTATCTTCCAACAAACGAATCTTACGATCGTCCAGTCCAAACTTCATAAGTTGAATATAAGTATCATTAAACCCCTCAAATTCCTCTATTCCTTTTTTTATGATATCAATACGCTTTTGATTAAGTTTAGGAATTTGATAAAGAATAGAATAATCCTCTTTGATTTGCTCTAGACATGTATCCCCTAACAAATCATATATCTGTTTAGCTGTTTGTTTACCAATTGTTGGAAAAGCATCCGATGATAAAAAATGTATGATAGCATCCTCATGTGTTGGCAATATCTTTTTAAAAGCCTCAATCTTAAATTGCGTTCCATATTTTGGATGACGAATAAATTCTCCTGTTAATTCATATTCCTGATCTTCTATAGGATCAACAATACGCCCTGCCCCTGTAAATAAATGATACGTATCTATCTGCGAAAAACTAGCAACTACATAATGTGTTTCCTTATTTTCAAAAATTATATATTCAAGCTTCGCTAAAATATTATCCATTGATACACTCCATATACGTATTCAATATTTTTTCATTTAGATCCTGCTCGTTCACAAATACCTCTTCAATAACTCCGCCACCAATACATTTAAAACCGTCATAGAATACAGCTTCCTGTCCAATAGTTACACTAGAAATTTTTTGCGGATAACTCACAAGTGCTGTAGTTTCATCCAATAGATTTAGACAGATTTCCTGATCTGGTTGACGATATCTAAATTTACACGTACACCTTTGAGGAATTTCACTTTTATCTTTAACGATCCAATTTATTCCTTTTACCAAACATGAATCTGAATAAAGCCATTCTTTATGTTTATGATGACAGACAAAAAGAATATTTTTCTGAACATCTTTTCCAATAACAAACCAAGGACCTTTCTCATGATCTATGTTTAAACCTTTTCTTTGTCCAATTGTATAGTAAAGAACACCAACATGTTTCCCAACAACTTTTCCTGTATCAACATCTACGATATCCCCATCTTGACTAGGTAAATAGTTCGATAAGAACTGTCTAAAATTGCGTTCCCCAATAAAACAGATACCTGTACTATCTTTTTTTGTTGCGACACTTTCTAAATTAAGCCTAGCTGCAATATCTCTTACTTCCGGTTTAGTTAACTTTCCTAAAGGAAACATTGTTTTATGAAGTGCAGTAGGACTAACTTGACATAAAAAATATGTTTGATCTTTATTTGTATCGGCTGCTCTAGTTAAATATGTGAAAGAATCTTCTGTCATATTCGAACAATAATGCCCTGTTGCAACCATATCAAACCCTTGCTTCATCGCATACTCAAAGAAAGCGTCAAACTTAATATATTTGTTACACAAAATATCTGGGTTTGGTGTTCTGCCTTTTTCATATTCAGACAAAAAAGTCTTAAATACATAATCCCAATACTCTTTAATAAAATCCACTCGTTGCAAAGGAAGATTCAAGTGCTCAGCCACAGCCTTTGCATCCTGATAATCTTGTTCCTGTGGGCAAGTATCATCTTGAATTGTAGGATTCCCTGCAATATCGCCATTGGCATAACTATCCCAATTACGCATAAAACAACATGTTACATCATATCCCTGTTCTTTCAACAAATAAGCCGCAACAGCGGAATCAACTCCACCACTTAATCCAACAAGTACCTTCATATGTATCAACTCCTGCCTCATATTATAACTTTCGAGCGAAAAAAAGAAAATGCCAATTAAGCATTTTCTTCAATAAAGGCATTGTACGTTTCATCCTCATCACATACAATTTCTAAGACTCTTCTTCCATTCTTCAAAGTGGATGTGATCCGCTTAGAAAAATCACTTGAGGTACTTTTTATCATGAGTTCAACACCATCTGCAATTTTATATTTCTTGGTTCTCTTATTTTCTATAGAAGAAGGTACTGTTTTAAATTCAGTGTCAAAATGTTTTCTTTCCGGTAATGCCAACAAACAATCCTTGATTACGTCTTTCTCTATTTCATTTGAGACTGGTTCATAATTATCAATTAAAGTTTCTACATAATCTGAATAATTCAAATTTTGAGGCGTATTCATTGCATTTTGAACTTCATTAGACAACACCACATAATCTCTAGGAGAACTTGCTTTTACAGCACTTTTCAATTCATTGTCAATCGCTTTATACGCATTATATGTGTTAAATGCATCATCTCTTTTTTCTTCCAGTTCTAAAAAAGATACGGTCCAATATTTTGCCTTTGTATCTGTATAAACAGAAACATCATTAAAAACAACATGATTATTGATTGAATACATATGATAAATAGCAAATTTCCAGATACTCTTTTTTTCCGAAGAAAAACCACTATTTCGATGCAGACTTGTTCCATCATACCATTCACTATGTTCTACTTTAGCCAAGATATATTCATATTCATCATCAGAATTTTGTACAAGAGCTTGTACAAGACTTCCTCTTTTAACCTTTGATCCCGTTGGATAAATTTTTGCCTGCGCTAACTTTTCTGACTCCAATAACTTTAAAGCTATTTTATCTGAAAGTTCATTACGATACTCTACATCCGTATCGTTTACAATTCTTTGAATACAGTCTGAAATCAAATCCTCTTCATGCATGATTACATATGCTTTGGCTTTTTCATTATGATTTGAAAAATCAACAAAATCATTAATAAAACTATCAAAATCTTCTGAGATATCATTTCTTACTGTACGCTCATTATCTACATCTACTAAATGAAATGATTTATATAATATGTTCATATTGTATCTCCTCGAAGTATTATAACAAACTTTACATTTAAATTGTCAAAAACATATATTTTTCCATTTAATCTAACCCATTAACATAAACATTAATCTTTCATTTTCCCTAAAATTATATATTCGCTAAAAAGTTCTATATAAAAAGGTGGTATAACCCACCTTTTAAACATTATTTATGATTTTTTCTTCTTTTAGATAAAATACCAAATCCTGCTAAACCTCCAGCAGCAACCAGTAATAAGACGATCCATAATCCATATTTATTCTGTACCCCTGTATTCGCGGATTCCGTCTGACTGGAGTTTTCCTTATCTTTTACCGTAAAGTACGCTTCAACACTACCGGTATTAAACTCAAAACGAATTTTATGTTTTCCTGCTGATAAAGTATCTAGGAAAGAAGGTTTTAAAGTAAGGATCGTACTTCCAGATTTGATATCATAATCTGTATCCTTTAATTCTTTTCCATCTACAAGAACTTTCTTAAACTCTTTGATATCTGTATCAATTTTAAAAGTCAATCCATCTTTGCTTCCTTTTGTCCATTCTTGGTTTGCACCACTAACAAATTTCGGAAGTTTCGCAATGATCGTATCTTCTAAAGTAATTTCATGTTTCGCTTTTTCATCACTGAAATATTTATTGCATACTTCACAATACCAGTATTCTACATTTCCAGCTGCATCTACTGTTGGCTTTTTCTCGTCAACTTTTGTTAGGTTATGCCCTGTTGCTGGAACAATCGTTTCTTCTTGTTTCAATTCCTTTGTTAATGTTTCGTCCTGGAAATACTTTCCACATGTTTCACAATACCAGTATTCAATATTACCAGCTTCAGTACATGTTGGATCTTTTCTTTCCACTTTAACAGCATTATGTTTTACATTGAACTTCACATTTACTGTTGTAGAAACAGATTTTCCATTATTTGTACCAGTGATTACAATATCTTCTTCGTAGCTACCTGCTAAAAGACCATTCTTAGGCTGTACTGTAAATTCTGCAGTTTCTCCAACATTCAATTCTGTCTTAGATAGAGTTCCAACATCAAATGATGTACTTGATGGTTGATCCAAAGTAATTGGTTGGTTTCCATCATTTGTGATCATAATAGTCTTAACTTCTGGTGTATAGCCTTCTAATGCATCCGCAAAGCTTATATCACCACTATTCTGGATACTATAAATTGGATCTACAACAGAGATTGAAAAAGATTTACTATCACTTTCTACACCATTGCTTGCAGTTACAGTAAAGACATAATTACCCCTAACAGTAGGTATTCCAGTAATTTTACCGTTTGTTGATAAACTCAATCCTGTAGGTAAATTTCCATCAGAAACATTCCATGTAATTGGTTCAGAACCATTTGCTGAAAGAGAAGTAGCGTATTCTTCATTTACTTTTCCTTCAGGTAAAAATTCTGTTGTGATAGATGGAGCATATTTTACTGTACCTGTTATCTTATCCTCCCCATTGAGAGTTCCGCCATTTACAATCGCTTCATGGCTGCCTGTATTCAAGCTGGCTCCATCTTCGATAGTCAGGCTCTCACCCTCTCCAATCTCCAAATCCTCCTGCAATTCCACCTTGCCGTACACGGTGCCGTCTTTGCCATTCCAGACGATGCCGCCGGTTGTGCTGCTACCTGTTCCGTACTGAACCCCAGTAGAAGAATTATTCGTAATTCCACCGGCACTGCCGTTGGCTCGCACGGTGGCGTTGCCGCTGACGATCAGGTTGGGTGTGCCGGAGCCGGATCCACCGGAGCCAAATACGAAGCGAATTCCTGAAACATTATTCGACGGTGCTGTAGCAGTTAGACTGCCGCCATCCACGGTGACTGATGCGCTTGAGTTTTCGCTATTACCGCTCTGCACGGTAACGACATTGCTATAGGAACTTGTGGCTGTGACCTTTGTATTCTCGATGCTCAGGGCAGCATTACCGCCTATGCTGGTAACCTGGATTGTTAGATAATTTGAGTTGACAACCAAGGTGCCGTTGCCCGTGATGTTCAAGGCGGCATTGCCCCCTGAGGAACGAACATGAATCCCTGTGCTGACTCCTTCAATCTTATTGTTGCCCTCTAGCTGGACGGTCAATCCTGCATCCCCGCTTTGATTGATCACGCCAATGGCCGCTCCGGCAATATTACTAAGGGGGAGGTCGCTAGCATACAATTCTTTTTGAATGGTAGCGTCGTGCAAGGTCAGCGTGCTGCCGTCCCACTTGATGTTGTAGTTGTCAGCAGTTGCACCTTCCGTTATCAGTTCGCCGCTTTTGTTTGTTGTGGCGTAAGCGATATTGTCAGAACTTCCGGAAAGCGCCACGCCTCCCACATAAACGATATTCGTCTCCGCCGCCATCACAGCAACTGTCGTACTTGGTACAAGTCCTACTACTAATAGGATTGCTGTAAAGATGGATACTGCTTTGCTCCATATTCGTTTCTTCATTTTCTTTCCTCCTTCTTTTCTTTTATGTATGCTTTTAAAGATGTACGTATCGCATTTAGCTGAAGATTTAAATATTCTTCATCTTCGAATAAAGTATAATGTACACATGCTCTAACAAAGATATAGGTCATGCCTTGAATATAATCAGCTGGCATTCCTAATTTGTTTGATAGTTCATTGGCATATTCTTTATAACGTACATTGACGCCTTTAAAGAATTCTTTTCCTTGTTCTCGATATTTAGGACTAGAATAGACCTGATACATGAATCGATATTTCTTTCCATGAAGTTTTGCTGTAAGATATGGCATTTCATTTAAAAAACGTTTGATATCTTCAAAACTTATAGGAGCTTTTGCCATATATAATAAGTTATGGCTTAAATTACTAAATTATCTTTTAAACCAAGTGTTAGATAAATCCACTCACTTGCGATAACATTCACTTCAGCTAAATTAAGCATACTTGTTTTTTTATTATTTTTCTAATTTAATTTTACAAGAAAATTTTATGCAATTCAATAAACGATGGTTACTTCTAAAATCACAACTTATAAAATGAAATTTAAGTATCGATGATAATAAACAAAAAAAAATGAATCCTTGTGGATTCACTAAATTTAATCTATATTTTAAGAAAATCAAAATATTTTCTATTTTTTCAAGCAATGGTGCCCGAGGCCGGACTCGAACCGGCACGGTATCGCTACCGGTGGATTTTGAGTCCACTGCGTCTACCAATTTCACCACCCGGGCAATTGCTTATTTATTATATATAATTTCATTCTCTTTTGCAACAAAAAAATGAGTTGAATTTCTTCAACTCATAAACTTTAATAAGTTGCATATACATCTTGTGTATAAATTGCTTCAATATCACTCTCGTTAATATAACTACATTCTGCCATAGCTTCTAACACTTGATGCTGACGAACTTTGGCTTGCTGGAAATGGTCCGATAGTTGATAATTACTTGGAGATTGCGGTAATCCCGCTAACAATGATGCTTGTGCTAAAGTTAAATATTCAGGTTCAACACCAAAATATCCTGTAGATGCTTCGTAAATACCAAAATGATTATCTCCATAATTAATAATGTTTACATATAAAGCCAAAATCTCATTTTTTGTATATTTAGACTCTAACTCTTTGGAAATAAACATTTCAACAATTTTGCGTTCTAATGTTTGTTCAAACATTCCATAAAGATTTTTAGCAACTTGTTGTGTAATCGTCGATCCTCCACTCTGAGCCAGTTGTGGAATCACTTGAGATAATGTACCGCGAGCAAGCCCTATATAATCAATTCCACCATGTTCATAGAAGCGCCTATCCTCAATAGAAATTGTAGCTCGAATTAAATTTGAAGGTAAAGATTCATAAGGAACAAAGGTGGGGCTAGATTGTATTTGTTCAACAACTGTTTCAACGGAGGTTTGCGAAGTTAAATCTTTATATTCTGCGTAACCCTTTACGCCTAAAAAACCACCTAATCCTAATAAGATGATTAACAAGAACACTATAAGTCTTATTAAAAATTTTTTCATTTTATCACCTGATATAAGTGTATCATATACGTCTTGTAAATAACATTACAATGCTGTAAGAAAAAAAACAGGTTTCCCTGCTCTTTAAATTATCTATTCTGATTGACTGACTTCATGATCTGGCGAATTTGTGCTTCGCTTGGTTTACGTCCCATTTGCAAAAACATCGCACGAATCATTTTCTCATTAATTGGTGGGTTTTCTTTTAATTCTTTTTCAAATTTTTTCTTTGTCCAAAAGAAAGTAGCTACACCACCTACAACCAATCCAATAACAGTATACATAAGTGACTGTAAAAAATCCATTTTGTGCCAACCCCATTCTATCTACTAGATTATTCTACTATTATTTTATCATGTTGGCAACAGTTTTAGAAACTTAAGCCCTTTGTTTAAGGGCTTAATTCAAGCTTCTATGTTCGTTTCAGCTTTGCCAAAATAGGTCCAATTCGATCCGATGATTCAACCAAAATAACCGAAACAAAAATCAACAAACCGCCAAAAACCATTGTTATAGTTTTTGGTTCATGAAGTAAAAGATAACCAAAAATATTTGCAAATAAACTTTCGGTACATAGCAATAAGCTGGCACTTGAAGCATCTGTGTATTTTTGTGCTAATGTCTGTAGCTGGAAAGCAAGCCAAGTTGCAATACAAATCATATATAAACAACTTAAAATTGCATTCATATCGACACTTGTTGGAATCTCTTCCAATGTTAATGCCAGAGGGATAGAAACGATTGCTGCAGCACTCATCTGAATCGTATTAATCACAGTAGAATCACAATTTTTTGTAGCATATTCCAACGATATGATCTGACAAGCAAAAAAGAACGCACAAATCAAAGATAACAGGTCTCCAAATGAAAAATTAAATCCATCTGCAGACAATGAAAGACAAGCAATACCCGCTAAGCAAATAAAGCTGGCAAACACTTGCACACCTTTTGGCTTTTTCTTAAATAAAAACCAGCAAATATATGGAACAAGGACGACATTGACTGAAGTCAAAAATGCATTCTGTCCAGTATTTGTTAAATCTAAGCCAAAGGTTTGAAAAGCAAACGCAAGATACATCAAAACTCCTGAAATAGAACCCTTGATCATCGCTTCTTTTGTTATCTTTAATTTTTTAATTTTCACAACGATCCAACTTACAATTGCTGCTCCAATAAAGCGAATCATCAAAACCGTAAATGGATCAAAAGCTTCCAAGGCTCCTGCCGTGGCTAGAAACCCTCCGCCCCAGATTGCAGCTACTAAAAGACATATCAAATTTGCGGTCTGTTTTTTCATGCATCCACCTCAAAAAGACTAACCTGCTCAATTTCTTCTTTTTCTACATTGCTCCAATTCCCAGAATGAATCATTTCCAAAGATGTTGGTATTTCAAATTCCTCAACCTTTCCAAAAGGTGAAGAGAATGTAGAATCACATGACATCAAAGACACTTCTTTAGCTGCAAAACGAACAAGTTCATTATGTTGGAATTCAATAACATCATTGAGCTGTTTTGACAATAAATTATTTATCTTAACTGGATTCGATTTCACAAATTTGCAAATTCTATTTCCCTTGGCTGGTCGTTTAACTTGTGCTATATCACTTGCTTTGATGCGTTTCATCGAAGCTGTATCACTAATAACAACTAATTGTCCTTCTAGATTGGATACCACTATCATATCTGCTACATGATCATCTTTAGATAGATTAATAGCTTTAACACCTTTTGAACGGCAAGCTACTTGAGGAACTTGGTCAACTGGATAAGTAAGTGCAAATCCTTGCTCACTAGATAAAATAACCATATCATTAGGATTATAAGATAGAGCTACACTTACCATTTCATCCAATGAACCTATTTTCATACAAACCATCGTTTTATTTGGCCTTGATACCTGTAATTCCTTTAAATTAGTTCTTTTGATCATTCCAAAGCGAGAAGCACATAAAACTTCAACCGTTTCATCAAAAGATGAGACAAGATATGCCTGAATGATCTTTTCGCCTGCATCCATTCTGATATAACTGCTTAAATGACTTCCTAAATCTTTCCATTTTGCTTCTTCTATCTGATATACTGACAAATATCCATATGTACCTCGATTTGTAAAGAACAATAAAGTATCCAAAGTACTAGCTGTGCCATAAGATACTAATTTGTCGCTATCTTTATGCATGCTTAAAACATCATTGGAAGCATTGTAAGAACGCATAGAAACTCGCTTTATATATCCATCACGTGTAATCGGAACAACAACTTGTTCATTGGCAATCATCGCTTTTTCATCAATTACGATTTCTTCAACTTGATCAACGACCATAGATAATCTAGGTGTTACAAACACCTGATTTACCTCTTCTAATTCTTTGATCAACAAGGCATCTAAAACATCTTTATTCGATACGATTGCTTCTAATTGCTTAATTTCATCTTTTAAGAGCTTATATTCACTTTTAAGTTCTTTTACATCAGTATTGGTCAAGCGATATAAACGCATGACAACAATAGCTTCAGCTTGTTCTTGGGTAAATTGAAAACGTTCAATCAGATTAACTTTAGCATCTTGTTTATCTTTTGACTTTCGAATTATCGTAATAATTTCATCCATAACAGAAACAGCTTTGATCAAACCTTCCAAGATGTGAGCACGTTTTTGTTTTGCGTTTAAATCATAACGACTCCTTCTTAATACGACATCTTCTCTATGGGCAATGAAGGCATCAAGAGCCATAGCTAAAGACATCTGAACAGGTGCTTTGTTCACAATCGCAATGACGTTATAATTATACGAAATCTGCAGATCTGTATTCTTATACAGATAATTTAAAATTTGTTCATGTGCACTATCCTTTTTAATATCGACAACAATACGAAGACCCGTTCTGTCACTTTCATCACGTACATCTAAAATTCCATCTATTTTCTTATTTAAACGAATATCATCAATCTTTTTGACCAATTGAGATTTTATAACTTCATATGGAATTTCTTTAATAACAATCTGTTTGATTGTTCTTGTCTCTTCAATGTCAACTTTTGAACGAATCATGACCTTTCCACGACCTGTTTCAAATGCCTGACGAATACCATCAATTCCCATAACAATTCCACCTGTTGGAAAATCTGGACCTTTAACAAAATTCATTAGCTCATCTAAAGAACAACCCGGATGTTTGATTCGATAAATCGTCGCCTTAATAACTTCATTTAAATTATGTGGAGGAATATTGGTTGCATACCCTGCTGCAATTCCTGTAATTCCATTTACCAATAAGTTTGGATATCGCGCTGGTAAAACCGTTGGTTCCATCTTTTCATCCGAAAAGTTTGGAGCCCATTCAACTGTATCTTTTTCTATATCTTGTAACAGATAGTTACTAATTTTTGATAATCTAGCTTCAGTATATCGCATTGCCGCAGCCGGATCATCATCAATCGAACCATTATTTCCCTGCATATCAATCAAAGGATTGGCAATTTTCCAAGGCTGTGACATACGTACCATCGCATCATAAACAGAACTATCTCCATGTGGATGATAATTACCAATTACATTACCAACTGTTTTAGCACTTTTATGATATGGTTTATTGTATGTATTTCCACTTTCATACATCGCATATAGGATACGGCGCTGTACGGGTTTTAATCCATCTCTTGCATCCGGCAAAGCACGCTCTTGAATAATATATTTAGAATAACGGGCGAAACGATCTGCCATGATATCTTCCAAAGAATTTTTTAAGATCGTCTGCTTGACTTCTGGTTTCTTTTTCACGAACGCACCTCCTTAACATAATCATCTTCTAGTGTGAATACAACATTATCTTCGATCCAACTACGTCTAAGATCTGCTCTATCCCCCATCAATTCAGTAACTCGTCTTTCTGCCATACGAGCATTTTCAATTGTTACACATAATAAAGTTCTAGTTTCCGGATTCATAGTCGTTTCCCATAACTGAGAAGCATTCATCTCACCAAGCCCTTTATAACGAGTAATCGTATATCCATTCTTTAATTCTTGCTTCTTTTCATCCAATTCTTCATCAGTATATAAATAATATTCTTCTTTTCCCTTGGCAATACGATACAAAGGTGGCAAGGCAATATATAACATCTCATGTTCAATTAAATCACGCATATAGCGATAAAAGAATGTTAATAATAGATTTTGAATATGAGCCCCATCATCATCAGCATCGGTCATGATGATAACTTTATAGTAATTAGAATCCTCTGCCTGAAAACTAGCTCCAACACCAGCTCCCAAAGCATGGATAATGGTGTTAAGCTCTTCATTTTTTTCAATCGATTCAATTGAAGCTTTTTCTGTATTTAATACCTTTCCTCTTAAAGGCAATATAGCTTGATACTTGGAATCTCTTCCTTGTTTTGCACTACCACCAGCTGAATCCCCTTCGACAAGATACAATTCTTTTCTTCGTGCATCTTTGCTTTGAGCGCTAGCTAACTTTCCAGAAAGAACTCTTTCTGTTTTTTGCTTCCCTTTTCCTTTACGAGCCTCTTCTCTAGCCTTTCTTGCAGCATTTCTAGCACTGGCAGCCTTTACGATTTTTCGTACCAGTGCATTGGCTGTTTCTTTATTTTCTTCTAAAAAATAACGTAAATGTTCACTGACAACTGATTCAGTAGCAGGTTTGGCTTCTGGAGAACCTAATTTTTCTTTTGTCTGTCCTTCAAACTGCAAATATTCTTCAGGAATTGTTAAGTTGATGACCAAAGTCAAACCTTCTCTGACATCATTTCCCTCAAATCCTTTGTCTTTTTCTTTTAAGAAACCATTTTTTCTCGCATACTCATTAAATACCTTTGTGAACGCAAGCTTAGCTCCAGTTTCATGACTTCCTCCATCTCGTGTACGAACCATATTTGTAAAAGAGAAAACATTCTCCTGATATTCATCGGTATATTGAAAACAACCCTCTACTTTGATTGAGTTATATTCTCCACTAAAGCTGACTGGATCATGCATTGGCGTATGATCTGAGTTGATCTCTTCAATAAAAGCTTTTAATCCGTCTTCATATTGATATACATTTTCACGTTTTTCTTTACGAAGATCGGTAACGATCATCTTTAAACCTTTTAATAAAAAGGCATCTTCCTGTGCTCTTTCACAAATCTTAGAAAAAGAGAATGTACAATTTTTGAAAATCTTCGAATCTGGCAAAAATGTGACCGTACTTCCTGTACGATTTGTTTTTCCTTCGCGAATCAACTTACCAATCTTTCGTCCACCATCCTCAAAAGTCATGGACCAAACATCTTTTCCATCATGGACAGTTACTTTACACCATGTACATAACGCATTGACAACACTCGCACCGACTCCATGTAAACCACCAGCGTTACGATATCCTCCCTGGCTTGTAAATTTTCCACCGGCATGAAGCACTGTAAAAATAACCGCCAATGTGCTCATTCCGGATTTATGTTTTCCTACTGGCATTCCACGACCATGGTCTTCAACCGTTACACTACCATTCTTATTCAATGTAATATGAACCTGGTTACCATATCCATTCAATGCTTCGTCAATCGCATTGTCGACAATTTCCCAGACCAAATGATGTAATCCTTTTGAATCTGTAGAACCTATATACATACCCGGACGCTTTCTTACCGCATCCAGTCCTTCTAAAATCACGATACTTTCTTCGTTATACTGTTGTTTTGGCATGAAATCAATCCTTTCACCTAATGATAGATTATAGCGAAAAACCTAGTAATTTTCAAAATAAAATAGAATTCAGATATTTCTGAATTCTAGCTTTTTTTAACTACTTTTATTTATATTTTTCTAAGATCTTTTTTATCTTGATTGCTTCTTTATGATCCTCTCTTTGTTGATCTGTCTGCATCAAAACTGGCTCTGAACTAACATAAACACCAAGAATCATACCATTTTTCATTTCAATCTTTAATCCTGCATACATCTTAGGTTGAAATAAGCCAATCACGGTCGAACCTTCAACAATTTGATGGAAGAATGGTTTTGTTTCTCCTCTAAATTTAGCGTGTTCATTTAAAGCCTCACATTCTTTAATATCTGCTATATTATATGATCCTTTTGTTCCATCAAGTATTTCAAATGTTTTATTCTCTGTGTCAATCACAATACTTCTAAATTCGTGTTTCATAATATAATCTCCTCTTTTTTATTATAATCAATATCCATAGCATTTGTTTTATCATTGGAAATATTTACATCCCTATAGGAATTTTTGGTGTCATTGCTTTCAGCGCTTAAAAAATACTATATAATTAACTTATTTTCTGTTAAAATATGACTGTTCGAGGTGAATGATTATGATGACTATATTATGTATTATATTAGGCTATTTACTGGGATCTATCCCTTTTGCCCTGGTAATAGGTAAACTCTTCTACAAGACCGATATCCGCCAATACGGTTCAGGAAACCTGGGTGGAACAAATGCAGGACGTGTTTTAGGAAAAAAAGCTGGAATGTCTGTTATTGTTTTAGATGTATTAAAAGTTGTTTTAGCTGCTGGTATAGCTTCTTTAGTTAGCGAACCAGCTGCAATTTGGACAAGTCTTTCTTGTTGTATTGGACACTGCTATCCTATCTTTGCACATTTCAAAGGTGGAAAAGCAGTAACGACCATGTTTGGATTCTTACTTTCAACTTCTATTTTTATTTTCCAGCAATTCAGTTATTTCTTACTTCCATTATTTATGTTTTTGATTATCCTTTATTTATTCAAGTATGTATCGCTAGGTAGTATTTGTGCTTCTGTCTGTTCAAGTCTATATATCACAGCACAATTATTATCTTTAGATGTTAATAATTTATTCATTATCCTTGCCAGCTGGTTGATGACAATTTTAGTTATCTATCGACACAACGCAAACATTAAACGTATTCACGAAGGAACTGAAAACAAAGTTAGTTGGTTATAAGATTGCACCCGTTTGGGTGCTTTTTTCATGTCATGTTTTTGTCACTTTAAAAGTCTACAATGAACATAGGTGAATAAAATGACAAATTATATGTATTATGACTATGCCAATAGTAAAGTCGCAAAAATAAAAGAAGATAAAATTGAGTATGAAAATGCCCGAAGCATGAAATCGTATTTCGATAAACAATGTTTAGAAAATGGTTCGACCTTAGAAGGAAGAAAACGCTCATTTATCTATTTGGTGCATAAGAAAAAATATATTCCTGTAACAATCTCACTTTCTCCTTTAAGAATCTATTTCCCTATTGCCCCTGTCAAAGATCCTTCCTGTAAATGGGTGAACTTTTCTTCAATAAAAGAGATACAATACCATAAAAAAACATGTATCATCATTTTCTATGACAATACATGTCTTACATGCAATAATCCTGAACGCATCAAAGAAAGTATTCATGCGATCTATCGCTATTTAAATATGCTTAATATTTACCCACAGCTTCCATCACAGCCTGAACAGCCGTGAGAACAACTAGAGTTTTTATGCGCCTGTTCATGTCTTAATGTGTTAATCCCCTGACCTTCAACGGCAATCATCGCACCATTTTCCAAATCGTTTACTCCCACAAAAGAAACCGCTGGATATGGTTTTTCAAGATAATTCTTAAACACAGATAAAAACTCTTCTTTATCTTTTAGATTTTTAAGGTACACAGTAAATTTAACAACATGATCAAATCGTAAATCAAATTCACTCAAAACTTCCACGATTTCATTACAAACAGATACAGCTTGTTCCGTAATGGAATCACCTTTTCCAAGTTGAGCACTTAAATAGAAGAAATCTCCTAATTGAACAATGCTGGAAACGCAATCTTCATTTTCTTGAAGACTCCCTGAATATAAAAATACGTTCATACTCTTGCCTCCTTGTACAAAGATTATACATAATCTTCTTCATCTTCCAAAGTATTTTGCACTAAGATCTCACGAGGTTTTGAACCATTGGCCGGCCCAATAATACGATTTTCTTCTAAAACATCGATCAAACGAGCTGCTCTAGCATATCCAATTGAGAATTTCCTTTGAATCAATGATGTGCTGGCTCTTCTAGATGTAATAACAAATCGTTTCACTTCTTCATAAAGAGGGTCAGCACACTCGCTAGCTACTTCTTTGCCCATATTCTGCAAATCTTTTAGTTGAATAAAGGCATCATCATAATGTGGTTTAGCCTGTGATTTTACATACTCACAAATTCGATTTACTTCTTCATCTTTGATATAAACACCTTGGATACGTTTTGGACTTGTTTCTCCATTTGGAAGATACAACATATCTCCATTACCAAGAAGCTGTTCAGCACCAGCCTGATCTAAGATCGTCCTTGAATCCACAGCCTGACTAACCGCAAAAGCGATTCGGCTAGGAATATTGGCTTTGATCACACCTGTGATAACATCCACGCTCGGTCTTTGCGTTGCGACAACAAGATGGATACCAGCGGCACGAGCTAACTGAGTAATCCTTTGAATGCTGGCTTCCACTTCTTTAGCAGCCACAAGCATAAGATCAGCCAACTCATCAATAATTACTACAAGACGAGGTAATGGTTTTAAATGCTCATCCGGATGATTTAAGACATATTCGTTATATGCCTGTATATTTCTTACCCCAAGATTGCCAAAAAGGTCATAACGATGATCCATCATCTCCACTACAACTTTTAATCCTTTATTTGCTAGATCGCCATCCGTGATAACAGGCGCTAATAAATGTGGAACATCATTATACGGCGTAAATTCAACCTTTTTAGGATCGATCAAGATCATCTTGACTTCATCTGGTTTCGTTCTTAACAACAAAGAACAAATAATGGAGTTTACACATACTGATTTACCTGAACCTGTGGCTCCGGCAATCAATAAGTGCGGCATACGATTTAATTCACCATATACATTATCTCCAGTTAAATCTTTCCCTAAACAAAACAACAGTTTTTTACTATCAAATTCTTTAGGAATCGACTGCATCAATTCTTTCATTTGCACCGGTGTTTTTTCCACGTTTGGAATTTCAATACCAACTGCACTCTTTCCTGGAATCGGCGCTTCAATACGGAGGTCTGTTGCGGCCAATGCCATTTTAATATCATTTGCTAGATTACTGATCTTGCTGACACGAACACCAAGTTCAGGTTTAATTTCAAACTTAGTTACACTCGGTCCAATATGAATTTGAACCAGCTTGGCATTTACACCATATTCGTACAAGATATCGATCAATTTTTGACCTTGTTGTTTGGCAACTGTAGCATTTGTTGATGTACGTGATTTACGTTGAACACTATCTAAGATCGATAGTCTAGGCAAGCGGTAATTCACATAAGGATCCTCCTGCGTATCAACATAGCTTACTGGTACTGAATCAATATGCTCTTCGATCGTCTTTTCTTCTTTTTTAGGTTTTGATGAACGTTTCTTTGAAGTATCTTTTTTCTTTGGTTTTAGATCATCTGCTTCAATGATCTGAAAAGAAGGTTTATTTTCTTCAGGATCGATAAAATCATTATCGACATCGACAAATACAGAATCTGTTTTTCCTTCATGAATCGGTACATTTTCAATCTTGGTTTCTTTCTTCTTCTCTTTTTGCTTAGGCTTTTCTTTCTTTTCACGCTTCATGAAATAATCATAACCAAATAAACAAATTGCCAAGACAAAGAATAATCCTACTACAAGATATGTTCCTGTATAATCAAACAAAGAACCAAAGATTCCTAACAACAAACCCCCAATCAAACCAGAGCGTACAGGCATTGAATCAAATAAGATTTCAAAAGTGTTTTCAAATACATTTGATACATTGCTCCATACTGGATCTGGTCTAGTTTGCATGATGGCTTCAAGTGTCATCCATCCCAATAGCACAAATATAAGTCCAAAAATATATTTTTTCGGAATCAAAGATATGTCTTTCTTAATGATCACGTATAGACATGCCAAGATCATCAAAATCAATACCGCATAGACTACATTTCCAAAAAAATAAGAAAAGAACTGAAAGCAAAAATTGCCTACAATTCCTAACT
The DNA here is from genome assembly GCA_946408025.1 of uncultured Faecalitalea sp. GTDB lineage: Bacteria > Bacillota_I > Bacilli_A > Erysipelotrichales > Erysipelotrichaceae > Faecalitalea. Next base: position 27,152 of record CAMJQJ010000005.1, on the reverse strand, counting down.
TACATAGTGCTATCACACTTATCGCAATAACGCATAAGCTTGCGCACATCTTAAATAGATAAGACTGCATCAAGCCAGCGTTACTTTTTTTATTTTTGTTTGTGGTTTTCCTTTTTGTCGTTTTTTTCTTGGCAGCTGCCATGAACACCACACTCCCTTATCCTAAATTACTTGTATTGATTTCTAAGATAACCGGTAAAACCATCGGTCTCTTTGCGGTCTGTTTAAACAGATATTTGCTAACTTTATCACGAATTTCTGTACGTGTTGTCAAATTATCATATGTCTTGTTGGCAACCGCCTCTTCGATTGTTTTTTCCATGATCTGCGCTACATCACTGGTGATATATTCTGCATCACGCAAATAGATCAAACCTCTAGTTTGAATATCTGGACCATTTATAATTTTCTTGGTAAAGGCATCAAGTCCAATTGCCAAGATCATAACTCCATCCGTAGATAAGATTTCACGATCTTTCAATACGACACCAGCCATATCCCAGTTTTCTTTTCCATCGATCATGATATCGTGAAGTTCTAGTTCCATCGAACAAGATTTCAATTTACCATTTTCGAATGTCGCAACCTGTCCATTATCAAGAATTAATATCTTGCTAGGAGAATATCCCATTTCTAACGCAATCTCTGAATTCATGTGCAACAAACGATATTCACCTTTGACAGGAATATAATATTTTGGCTTCATCAAAAAGATCATCATCTTAAGATCTTCTTTTGATGGGTGCATGCTCAATACATTTTTATCAAGTACAATGATTTTACCTTCTTCTTTATAAATATCATTTTCCATGCTCTTGAATTCCTGCTCCACACCTGGAACGACCGGAGAAGCAATCACGATTACATCATCGGAGTCAAAATCAATTTCATTCACTTCATTATTGGCAATGTTGCTGATCGTTTTAAACAGTGATTTACCCTGGCCACTGCAAATAACGACAAGATCTCGCATATCGTTATCCAAACTCTTTGGATCTACGATTAATTCTTTTGGAACCTCATAGCCAAGTTCTCCTAAATAAGATACTAATTCCTGCAATTCTTTTGTGTAGAATAACATCCTGCGATTGTATTCAATACAACAATCAATGATTTCCTGAATTCGGTATACACTTTGCGTATACACACTAATGAAAATACGGGAATGATCATGTTGTTCTAGAACTTGAGATAATCGTGGAGTAATTCTATGATTTGGCGATGTATGTCCCGTTCTCTCTGCACCTTTGCTCTCCTGCAACAAGATGAATACACCCTCATTACCTAATTCTGTAATAGTACTAAAATCACCGCGATACTTGTCATCCAATGCATCATAATCTTCAATGAATTCACCAGAATAAACAATATACCCTTGTGTAGTTGAAATGGCAACCCCAAATGTACCTGGATACGCATGTGTTACCGGGAAGAAAATGACTTTACGTTTCCCAATGCGTTTATGATCATTTCGTTTAATTGGATGAACCTTGATTCCTGTTATTTTTTCTTTTCTTAATGTCTTTTGAATCATTTTGGCAGTCAGTGGAGATGTATAAACATCCACTTTGATCTGCTTTAATAAATATGGCAAGGCTCCCATGACATCATCATGGCCATGCGTTATGATAACACCAACGATTCGATCTTTGTTTTCCAATAAATAAGAAAAATCCTGAATGATAAACTCAATACCTAATGATTCTTTGGCATCTGGAAATTTAATTCCGGCTTCTATGATGTAAATCTGATCGTCTACTTCAATACAGAGCATATTTTTCCCATCTTCATCCAAGCCACCCAAGGCAAAGATGCGGACCTTCTCTGTCAGTGAAAGATCTCTTTTTGTTTCTTTCATATTCCCTCCATTGATTATATTTTTCTTATTGTTTTTCAATATTATATCATACTACTCTTCCATCAAGGGAAAATGTTTTACCTGTTTCAATCAGAACATCTACAAAATCACCTGGCTGAATATTTTCACCAGTGAAATTAACCAGTTTATTCGTATCTGTATATCCAGAATATACGTGGTCATCTTTTTTTGAGAAACCATCTACCAATACTTTAACAACTTTTCCTTCATATGCCTTGTTCTTTTCCAAAGCATATTTATTCCACAATGTGTTTAGTTTCGCAAGTCTTTCTTTCTTAGTCTCAAAATCGATTGGATCTTCCATTCTAGCTGCCGGTGTTCCTGGACGAGGTGAAAAGATAAATGTAAAGGCATTATCAAACTTACATTTTTCCATGATCTCTAAAGTATGTTCAAACTGCTCATCGCTTTCATTTGGAAATCCAACAATGACATCTGTAGAGACCGCAACACGGTCAATCTTCGTTACGATCTTATTAAAAAGCTCCATATAAGATTCGCTTGTATATCGACGTCCCATACGCTTTAATATCTCATCATCGCCAGACTGTAAAGGAAGATGAACAAATGGCATGATATTATCATATTTAGCAATCACATCGATCATATCATCGCTGAAATCCCAAGGATGACTTGTCGTAAAACGAATTCGAGGAATACCAATCTTGGCAACTTCTTCTAAAAGACACGCAAAATTCAAACTTGGATCGATATCTTTTCCATAGGCATTTACATTCTGGCCCAACAATGTAATTTCTTTATACCCTTGATCATATAATTCTTTGACTTCAAATAAGATCTGATCCATAGTACGGCTACGCTGTTTACCACGTGTATATGGAACGATACAATACGTACAGAACTTATCACAGCCATACATGATATTTACCCAAGCCTTATGTTTACCAAAACGATGTACAGGAAGATTTTCATATACTTCCCCTTCTTTAGAATAGATCTTTACGACACGTTTCTTTTCAAACATAACAGAATATAACATTTCTGGTAACTGATGGATATTGTGTGTTCCAAACAATAAACGAACTTGAGGATACTTTTCTAACAGCGTATTGACCAAGCCCTCCTCTTGTGCCATACATCCACAAACTCCAATCACTAAATCCTTATTAGCACGATAAAGACGTTTAAAGTTACCAATTTCTCCCAATACTTTTTCTTCCGCATTTTGGCGAATTGCACATGTATTGATTAAAATAACATCCACATCTTCAGGTGATTCAGATTTTTCAAACCCCAATGAATCTAAGATACCTGCCAATGTCTCTGAGTCTCTTTCATTCGCCTGACAGCCATATGTAGAAATATAATATTTCTTTCCGTTTCCAATAAATTTTGCGTTTTCTGGAATAATAAATGAGTCGATGCGCTCAATTGTATTTTTTGTACGAACCTGAGCTTTTTTAAGATTCGGTAAGATCCATTCTGGACGTTTATTCATAATTTTCTCCTTTTCTAAAAAAAATAGCCAAGCACATAGGCCTGGCTTTAGTATTCTGTTTGAATCTTCAATTACTGAGAGATAGCGCCAACTGGGCAAGTACCTACGCAAGAACCGCAGTCAATGCAAGTACCTTCGTCACAAACAGATTTTCCTTCGTCATCCATTGAAAGAGCTCCAACAGGACAACCACCTACACAAGCACCACAACCGATGCAAGCATCTTTATCAATAGTAACAGCCATTTTAAAATCCTCCTTTAATTTAACTTGATATTAGTATAATCGTTAAATCAAAGTGTTTCAACCCAAATAAGTTAGCACCAGCTTACCAACTGATTTATGAATCCAAACATATCGTTTATTTACTGAAATTTCTTGGACTATTTAGCCAATTCCTGAGCACGAATCTCACGAATAACATTGACTTTGATCTGACCAGGATATGTCAATTCTTCCTCAATCTGATCACGAATTTCTCTAGCAATCTTTACACAAGATAGATCATCTACCTGCTCTGGATTTACCATGACACGAATCTCACGACCGGCCTGAATAGCATATGCACTATTAACACCTTCATAGCTTGTCGCAATCTTTTCAAGATTTTCAAGACGATCAATGTAGGCCTGTGCACTTTCTTTACGAGCACCTGGACGAGCTGCACTGATTGTATCCGCTGCAATAACTAAATGACTTGTCAAGAAACGAGGTTCAACTTCTCCATGGTGTGATTGAATCGCATTCAATACGATTTCTTTTTCACCATGTTTCTTACAGAACTTGTAACCAAGTTCAACATGAGAACCATCCTGCTGTTCAATGTTTAACGCTTTACCGATATCATGCAACAAACCGGCACGTTTTGCCATTTGCTGGTTCAACCCTAACTCAGCGGCCATAGCACCAGCCAAATATGCTACTTCCATTGAATGCTGCAAAGCATTCTGTCCGTAAGAATATCGATATTTTAATGTACCAATCAATTTTACGATTTCTCTATCGATCTTACCGATACCAAGTTTAAATACAGCATCTTCACCAGCTTTGATGATTTCTTGGTCAACTTCCTGCTGGTATTTTTTAACAACTTCTTCAATACGTCCTGGTTGAATACGTCCATCACGAATCAAATGTTCCAATGCTAAACGGGCAATTTCACGACGAACCGGATTAAAACATGTAATCGTAATTAGATCTGGTGTATCATCAATATTTAATTCAACACCTGTTGCCTGTTCAAAACAACGAATATTACGACCTTCACGGCCAATAATACGACCCTTCATTTCTTCTCCAGGCAGACTCACAACACTCACTGTACGTTCCTGTGTTTCTGTCTGAGACATTCTTTCAATTGCCAATGCAATGATATTTTGCGCTTTTTGCTGCGCTGTTGCCTTAGCTTCTTCTTCTTTATCTTTGATATAGGCAATGGTTTCATGTTCCATTTTCTTCTCAACGACTGAGAATAATTCTGCCTTAGCATCCTGGCTGGACATTTTTGCGACATTTTCCAGCACTTCGATCTGTTTATCGATCTCTTCTTGTAATTTTTTCTCTTTTGCCTCTAAAGATGACAGTTTATCAGCAGCTTTCTGCATTTTTTCTGACACCTGGCGTTCTTTTTGTGTCAAAGCTTCATCACGAAAATTCAAGTTGTCTTCACGGCGCAACAATTTATTTTCTAAATCCATTGCTTCCTGTTTTCTCTCTTTGATTTCTTTTTCAGCTTCGACGCGTAGATCATGCGCCTGTGTTTTTCCATCTAAAACCGCTTGTTTGACCTTTGCCTCTGCTTCAGTCTCGGCTTTCTTTAATAACTGTTCTGCTTTTTGCTGATCTTTATTTAATCCTGCTTTAGAATATGCCACCATAGCAAGTATCCCAATAACAAGTCCTGCGACCCCAGACAAAGAGACTGTAAGTAAATCCATGTTACTTCCCTCCTTATCAAGTTTCGGTAAAAACCAAAATAATTATACACGAATGGTCTTATAAAGTCTATTTAAATTATTAGCCACGATTCGATCAATCTTCTTTATATAAGCCTTTTTAAAAGAGTAAATTAATATTCAGTGCAATTGTTAACTCTTAAAAAAGAAACATTATTTTTTTACATTCCTTATATCGTTTCGCTTTTATTCGATGTAAAATATAGGTAGATAATATACATAATAAAAAATGATTTGAATCTGGCCATGAAAAAAGATATTTTTTAAACTCTATAGAATTCATTGCATTAATATTATATTTTTTACATCTTTCTTATACCGGCAACACAATTGTACCTTAATCAACTTTAGCTTTTCCCTCTTTATCTTAACTGCTGTTTTATTTATTATCTACAACTTCTTCATTTAGAAAATCCTCTCGCATAAATCTTAATAAAAAATTAATATCGATTCAATTGATTATATCGTATGATGAAATCGAAAGAAAAGCATAATACTAGAAGGAGGTCTATTATGAACTACATCCAATATGAGATCAAAGACGGACTTTTAATGACACCTGAACCTATCGCCATCCATGACATCAATAATTTGGAAGTAAAGATCTTACCAGCTAAAAAAAAGACATTTGATACTTTCTTGAATAGTATCGCAACCATGGCTTCCTCAAGTTTAGCTAATGGAGACGAACGTGTATTCGTCGCAATCAATATAACCTTAAACTCAAAGGAAACCATTACACTTCCTATTCATAATGAATATGTTGTTCGAAACAATCTTGATTATCATGACGCTGTTAAACAAGCTAGAAAACTAATCGAAACGTTGAAAAGAGGCAAAACTATGACTAAAGAATTTGATAATATTGTAATTGATTTTAAAGAAAGAAAATTTAAGATCATTGATGGAACAACCGGTGAATACTCTTTAGATGATATTGATACTATATCCATTCTAAACGAACAAGCTTCTTTCAAAGGAAAAAGTGAGCCATTCTTACACCAGGTTTTAGGTGGTATAACATTTTCAAGTGGAGCTATGGAACCACAGCTTTATGTCGGATTAAAAATCAACATGAAAGATGGAAACAAACTTGCTCTCTATGTTTCAAAAAAACCAGTAAATTTTAACTCCGACATCTATCATCACGATGTAAAAAAAGCACAAAATATTAAATCATTACTAAATGAGGCGGCTTAAAAAGCCGCCTTTTAAAAAACCATGGAAAACCACATGGTCAATTAGAATATAAATGTCAATAAAACGATTGCCCCTAGGACGATTCGATAATAACCAAAAATCTTGAAATCATGTTTTTTGATATATCCCATCAAAAAACGAATGACTAAGATTGAAACAATAAACGCAACCAGCATTCCTACAATCAAAATAAAGAATTCCATCAGTGAAAAACTTAACCCAAAACGAACAATTTTTAATAAGCTTGCACCAAACATTACAGGAATAGCCAAAAAGAATGTAAATTCAGCGGCTACAGTTCTTGATACACCAATCATCAAACCACCAACAATGGTTGCCCCTGAACGTGATGTCCCAGGAAAAATTGCTGCAATCAACTGAAAAACACCAATAACGATCGCATCTTTATATGTAATTTGCGATAATGTATTGACTCTTGAAGACTTATTCACATTTTTGTTTTCGATAATGATAAACGCAATCCCCACGATAATTAACATGACCGCAACGACAAACCCATTATATAAATGTTCATTCAACCAGTCATCAAACAACAAGCCAACTATTGCGGCAGGAACACAAGCCACGATAATTTTTAACCATAAGATCAAAATATCCTGTTTTACCTTAATTTTTTCATTTTTACGGATCTTAAAAGGAAAAATCTTATTCCAATACAACAAGACCACCGCCATAATTGCCCCTAATTGAATCACGACCAAGAACATATCCCAGAAATCTTTGCTGACAGCCATCGGCATATATTCTTCTAAAAGGATCATATGACCGGTAGAACTAATTGGAAGCCATTCCGTTATTCCTTCTACGATACCATAAAGAATCGACTTCAGTATTTCTATCATTTTATATCCTCTATTCTTTCTAAAGAAAAAAACCAGGTGTCCCTGGTTATTTTACTTATTTCTCAACGATTTGTTTGCCGTTGTATTCTCCACAAGAACACATTTTATGAGCAAGTTTGTATTCACCACAGTTTGGACAACGTGTTAATGTTGGTTTAACTAATTTGTAGTGAGTTCTACGTTTTGCTTTACGTGTCTTTGAACCTCTTCTCTGTTGAACAGCCATACTAGCACCTCCTAGTCATCATCCAGTTTGAAATCATTTAACTTTTCCCATCGTGGATCGATCTTTGGTTCTTCTTTATCCTGATCAGATAACAATTGCCATCCATCACCTTTTGGATATTGATCTCGAGGCAAACGAGTAATGCTCATTGGTGCCTCATAGATAATGGCTTGAAAGATTTCCGGATTGATATCCACTGTATCTTTCTTTACCACGATGATATCTTCGTCATTCTCCTTAATTGGATCAAACGAATACGTTTCTTGCGACTTTGTGTCAAATGCAACCTCTAAGTCTTCCATCGTTATGGAATCTAGAACGATCATCACACCGTCCAAATCCAAATCTGAGAAAACCAGAGATCTATGGTCAAACTGTAAAGTACCTGTAACATGTACCTCTGGAATGGACTTGACTTGAGTATGATGAAGTAGATCGTTCTCCTCAACCGCAATCCACTCATCAATTTCAATGATTCCGTTTTTTGCGTTTAAAAAGTCTTTTTTCGTAAATTTCACGATCTTCACCTCATGTCGCATTTGATATTATAATCAAAGACAATAAGAAAGTCAACAATAAGAAAATACTTAATCCAGCTTATTTTTTCTTTTTCTTTGATTTTGTCCCCTTAAGGACCAACATTTTCTTCTTACATACATAATAAGATACATAAGTTATGCATAACACGACCAGAGATACCATTGACATGGTATTGACTGTAGACTGGGCAAGATTATATAAGACGATTCCGGCACTGATTCCGATGATGACGCCCATAAATCCAGCTACACGAGAAAAATGTTCTAAAGAATCATATGTATACTTTTTCTCATTGATCCAAATAGGTCTTCCAGTAATCATCATGACCAAAGAAATCAACACCACGATACCTGCTCCAACCCAAACTAAAACACTATATAAATTCATCCTCTTCTCCTATCTTGAGATATTATACAGACAATCCGTTTGAAAATAAATAATGAATCTCTTCCTCAACTTGTGAAGTTTTTTTCTAGCAAGAAAATATGATACTATATACTCATGAAAATTGTAGGAATTATTACAGAGTACAATCCTTTTCATCAAGGACATATATATCATATACAAAAAGCCAAACAATATGGTGATGTTCTGGTAGCAATTTGTTCTGGCTTTTATTCTCAAAGAGGTCTTCCCAGTCTTATTTCCAGACAAGATAAAACCAAACTTGCCTTGCAGAATGGTGTCGATCTCGTTTTAGAATTGCCAACCTGTTATGCATCACAAAGTGCCGATTACTTTGCAAAATATGCCGTTCAATCACTCTCTAGTTTAAATGTTGATACGATTTGTTTTGGATCTGAGACAAATGATATCGTGTATTTAAAAAAATACACAAACAAATTAAGTTCGATTACAATTGATCCTACACTATCACAAAACCAAAACACTTCAAAAACATTAGATAGTTTAGGATCTAACGATATTTTAGGTATCCAATATATTCGTTTCTGTCAAGACCATAACATTGAACCTATCTGCATACAAAGAAACACCGACTTTATCAGTGCCACAAAAACACGTGCCGATTATTTTGCCGGTAAAAAGCAGTTCAATGACCAATACTTTTTAAAAGAGCAGAACTGGCAATCATATTATCCGTATCTAAGAACCTTTCTTTTAATGACACCAGCCTCTTATCTATCCACCTTATTCATGGTAAACGAGGGCATAGAATTCCGTTTAAAAGAAAATGCACGTAAATGTGATGATTGGCAAACTTTTCTAAACGCATCTATTTCCAAAACCTATACCCGTGCCAGAATCCAGCGCACTTGTCTGTTTATGTTATTACAGGTAACAAAAGAAGAGATGCAAATAAATTCTAGTTTTTATGGTGTAAAAGTTCTAGGTTTTAACAAAAAAGGACAAGAACTTTTAAGACAAAATAAAGACAAACCAATTTATACCCGTTTTGGCGATCTTCCAGACTTTTTGAAAGAAATCGAAATCAAATCCAAAACACTTTATAACTCCGTATTACCAACCCCGTTAAAAGAAAGTGAGATCATTCGTTATGCTGCTTAGTCTTCTTTTGATCATACTTATTTGCATCTTGATAGGAATCTACCTTTATTTCTTGCCTCCTATTCCATCTTTGAAAAAACAGAAATACCCATATGCACTTTTATTAGGTTGCCCAAGTCACGACGATGGAAGTATGGCATCTAGTCAAATCAAACGCTGTGAGATTGCTATTGAAGCCTATCAAAAAGGGTTGTTTGATACTTTGGTCATCTCGGGAGGAGCCGTTAAGAATCAATATACAGAATCCAAAGAAATGGCAAAGTACATTCAACAAAAAAGTTCTATGCCAATCCTCTGTGAAACACAGGCAAGAAATACATACGAAAATTTTAAAAATTCTTTTAAACTTACTCAAGATGTACCTATCTTGATCATGACAGGCTCATTACATGCCAAAAGGTCCTGTGCCATAGCGAAAGAATTTTATACCAATTATTCTGCATATACCTATCCAGATTATAAACTTCGACACATTATTCGAGAAATCGCCTCTCGATATATCTACATTAAGATTGAAATACTAAAAAAGACAGGAAAATATTAGTTTTCCTGTCTTCTTTATTGTATAGTTCTTACAACTTCATTAACACTTCTAACTTTTTTAAGATTTGCCATGATTACTTGAAGATGGTTTGCATTTTTAACAGTGATCGTAAGCTTTGTCGTGGCAGTAATACCATTATCATCAGCTGAAGAATCCACATGTTTAAGGTGCGCATTTGTTTGTTGCAAAGTCGTAACAATGTCACTTAATAAATAGTTTCGATCATCACTATAGATAACAAGCTGCACATCGTATTGTTTCTCTTCAAGATTTTCATCCCAAGTAACTGGGATCAATCGTTTCTTTTCATTTATAATATTTGGACAATCGGCACGATGAACCTTTACTCCCTGACCTTTTGAGATATAACCTAAAATCGGATCGCCTGGTATCGGATTACAACAGTTTGCTAAAGACACCTGAATCGTATCGATACCTGGAACAATGACACCACAACCTGTTTTTTTGGTTGAATGAGCATTGGAATGCGAATTATATATCTTCATGATTTCTTCATCATCAATAGCCGTTTGACGATTTTTGGCAAGACGATCAACAACAGCCTGTAAAGATACACGTTTATTAGCAATCCCAATATAAAGATCATCTAAATTTTTAAAAGATAGTGTTGGCAAGATTGCTTCAACGCGTTTTGGTTGTAGCAAATTTTCATCTAATTTTAAGCGTTTAAACTCATCCTGCAACATCTGCTCGCCTTTTTTAATATATTCTTTGGAGTTTGCCATTTCCTGCTTTTGTAAAAACGCACGGATCTTATTACGAGCATGACCGCTTTTAACGATTTTGATCCAGTCTTTGCTTGGCCCAGGAGAATTGTTATTGGTTAAAATATCTACAACATCCCCTGTCTTTAAAGGCGTGTTCAAAGGTACAATAGCTCCATTGACCGTAGCTCCAACCGTCTTATGTCCTACTTCTGTATGGATCCTGTAGGCAAAATCAATTGGAGTCGATCCACTTGGTAAGGCAATGACCTTTCCTCGTGGCGTCAAACAATAGACATTAGCTTCAAAGATATCCTTTTGTAATACATTCATGTATTCTAGCGGATCTTCACTTTCTTCATCGGTCATCATCGAGAAATCCCTAAACCAGGACAATTTGTCTTCAATTTCTTTTTGTTCAATTTCCGGTACAGAATTGGGTTTTTCTTTATATTTCCAATGAGCTGCAACCCCTCGTTCGGCAATGGCATCCATATCTTCTGTACGAATTTGAATTTCAAAGATATGACCATATTCGGGTTCTACGATCGTTGTATGCAACGATTGATACATATTGGCTTTTGGCATCGCAATATAATCTTTAAAACGCCCTGGAATTGGACGATATGTCGCATGAATATACCCTAATATTTCATAACAATGCACAACGGAATCTGTGACAATACGTATCGCCAACAAATCAAGGATCTCTTCAAACCGCTTATGCTTTGTCACCATCTTTTTATAAATCGAATAGAAATGTTTAGATCGACCAAAAATACGATATGGGATATTAAAATTATCCAGAATGATCTTAATATCATTGATCATCATATTGACCTGCTCAATTCGATCACTTTCTCTTTGTTTGACAAGATTTTTAATCTCTTCGTATTTTTTAGGTTCTATATATTTAAACGATAGATCTTCTAATTCATTTTTGATTTCGCTGATACCTAAACGATGCGCAATTGGCGCATATACAGATAGTGTTTCTTTGGCAATTTTCTTCTGTTTTTCCTCCCGCATATACTGTAAAGTACGCATGTTATGGAGACGATCGGCTAATTTAATTAAGATAACACGAATATCTTTTGCCATCGCTATGAAAAGTTTACGATGATTACTTGCAAGATATTCTTTTTCATCTTTAAATTGAATATTACCGATTTTAGTAACTGCATCGACAAGAGTACAAATTTCTGCACCAAACGCCTCAGTAATCACCTCATCAGTTACCTCTTCACAATCCTCCACTGTATCATGCAACAAACCTGCTGCAATAGTTTTCGGTCCACAATGTAACAAAGCCAATGTGTTGGCAACCTGAATGACATGGACAACATATGGTTCTCCACTTTTACGAAATTGCCCCTCATGATGTTTAAAAGCAAAATCATAGGCACGCTGAATCAGTTCAATATTCTCAGGACGTTTGATATACGTTTGAATATTCTGCATACATTCTTCAAATGTTACTTGTTTTTTATGGCTCATTCCACGTACCCCTTTCTATTTATTCTTTATTCTCCTTCAAAATGCGTTAATACACAAATTGGAATATCATCAAATTTATCAACACCTTTTAAATCATCTAGTTCTATGATAAAACCTAAGCCGACCACTTCACCACCTAGTTTTCTAACCATACGAACAATAGCTTCGGCTGTTCCACCTGTCGCCAAAAGATCATCGATGATCACAACTTTTTGGCCCGGCTTGATAACATCCGCATGAATGCATAATTTATCTGTTCCATATTCCAGTTCATACGTTTCTTCCACTGTTTCTCGTGGTAATTTTCCTGGTTTACGAACCGGCGCAAATGGTAAATTAGCCTCTAAAGCAACCGGCACTCCAAACAAGAAACCTCGAGCCTCTGGTCCCAAAACCAAATCCGCTTCTATCTGTTTAGCAAACTCCGTAAATGCATCTACTACATAATGCATCGCCTCCGGAGTTTCCAAAATCGGTGTTACATCACGAAAGATGATTCCTTCTTTAGGAAAGCCAGGAATACTGGCAATATATTTCTTAAGATCCATGTTTATACCTCTTTTTTGTTTTCATTCTACACTAACTCCCTCAATCAAACAATCGTATTTTACTTATATTTGATCTTCTCAATAATAAATGTTGCTTGTTTTTTTCCCCTATATTGATTTATTTGCACGTTCCCAATGAATCCTGCAATCGAAAGTACGCTCTTATTACGATCTAAGTCACTTTGATTAAAATTCATACACTGCAAACCACTTTGAAGAGTAAATTTACGATGTTTTCCATTTTGAATATCGAATACAGATTTGATCTGTACATCATTTAATTCAAATAACGGACAAACAAACCCTGGTCCAAAAGGACGCATGACATCTAAGCTTTCGATTGATTCAATACTTATATCTTCCTCATTGACTAGCAGCGTATCAAGAGATTTGGCTTGCCAAGAATATACTTGGCTCTTTTGACGGATGTATTTCACAAATTCATCCAGATCTTGTAAATCAATTGAGAACCCAGCCGCCTGTTTATGCCCACCAATTTCTTGAAAACTACTAAAATCTTTCAAAAAATCCATACAGTCAAATCCATCAGGTGCACGCATACTAGCTTTGAATCCTTGTTCGTTGTTTGTCATGACGATCACAGGTTTTTGATACGATGAGGATAAAGAACCGGCGACCAAACCAATGATTCCTTCATGAAAACTAGCATCATTGACAAAAAGAATTGATTGCGATGTATGACATTTTTTTAAAGCATCCTTACACATCTGTTCACTCATCTTTTTTCTTAGATCGTTGATGTGGTTGATCTGCGCCTGCATGGAAGTTATTTCCTTGATATCCTCACTTAAAAAATAACGAACGACATTATTCACATTACCAAGATTGCTTAATCTTCCTACCGCGTTTAACTTAGGAACGATTTGAAAACCAACACTGGTTTCATTTAAGATTCGATCATTGGCAAAGGCAAAAAGATGATTTTCCTTCTCTCTGTTTAATGCTTTTAATCCATTTTGGATAATGGCCCTTGTTTGATTAGTTACCTGCATTACATCTCCTATGGAGGCAATACAAGCTAATTCCAGCTCATAGTCTGTATCGGTTCTTAAAGCTCGTATGCATTCATAAGCAATTCCGGCCCCACAAAGTGTATTAAATACATCTTCCATCACATTTGGGTGCACAAGAAGTTCACAATTCACTTCTTCTTCAATCGTATGATGATCCGTAACAATGACTCTCATACCTAATTCTTTGGCCAAAGATAAAGCTTTTGAGGCTTTAACGCCATTATCAACAGTTACGATGATCTTATAACCTCTTTGATGAGCCAATCTTACTGTATCAACGTTTAATCCATATCCTTCACGAATTCGATCCGGGATATAAAAACCACATTCGATTCCAAATTTCCTTAGGCCTCTAACCATGATCGTTGTTGCCATGATTCCATCGCAATCATAGTCTCCGGCAACGATGACCTTATCCTGATCATATTTTGCCTGCTTGATAATATCAACGAATCCTTTCACAGCATCACTTTCACTGACTGGATATAAGTCTTTTAATTGGGTCCATTCTGCCCATTTTGTTTGATCTTTTTCTAACATAGAAAGCACTTTTTGTGCTAATATTGATAAATTTTCCATGCGTAAATTATAAATCAAACAAAAAGGGTTTGTCCACTCATCCAAAAAGAAGAGCTCTTTGGCATAAACACAAAAAAAAGAACGTTATACGTTCCTTTCTAACAATAAGCGGGAAAACCGCGATTTTGTTCATACATGTGTTTTTTAGCCTCTTCTTCACTCAAAAATACCGAAATTCCTATTTGTGATTCATCAATGATGTATTGCCCTTCACAACCGCCATAAGAATCAATACTGAATATATATCCCTGTGGTTTCTTTTCTAAATCAATTACATGTCCACTTTCAACAGAACCACCAATCAAATAATAGACGTTTTGTCCTTCTTTTAATTTCATTTTTATCACTCATTCCTTTAAATTCATCATAGAAGATACAACAGTATGAATCAATTAATATGACCAATAAAAAAGAATGATCTTGAGTCATTCTTTTCGCATGCTTAAAATAAATCAGGTTGATATTCAATTTTTAGATGTTCATATGCCTTAGGTGTGACAACTCGACCACGAGGTGTTCGATTAATAAAACCAATCTGCAATAAATAAGGCTCATAAACATCTTCCAATGTCATAGGTTCTTCTCCAATGCTGGAAGCAATTGCCTCTAATCCCACTGGACCTCCTTTAAAGCGTTCAATGATTCCTCTCAAATATTTATGATCGACATTATCTAGACCTAAATGATCCACTTTTAACTTGTCCAATGCATTCTGAGCAACCTCCAATGAAACAACACCATTATTGTAGACCTGGGCAAAATCCCGTACACGTCTAAATAAACGATTGGCAATACGAGGTGTTCCACGCGAACGAAGAGCAATTTCCTTGATTGCCTCTTCCTCGATCTTTGTATTCATAACGCGACTCGTTCGTGCAACAATTTGTGACAATTCATCTAGATCGTAGTATTCCAATTGATTCACGATTCCAAAACGATCGCGTAATGGCGCACTTAAATCTCCAGCCCTTGTTGTTGCTCCTACAAGAGTAAAAGGTGGAAGGCTCAAGCGAATATTATGTGTGGTTGCACTGTCTTTACCAACAATGATATCAAGACAATAATCTTCCATTGCAGGATACAATACTTCCTCAACTTGTTTGGCTAAACGATGAATCTCATCGATAAACAAAACATCTCCTGGCTCCAGCGTAGAAAGGATGGCTGCAAGATCGCCGCTTTTTTCTATGGAAGGGCCACTGGTCGTTTTTAAATTTCCATGCATCTCATTGGCAAGGATATAAGCTAAGGTTGTTTTTCCTAACCCTGGAGGACCATACAACAAAACATGATCCAAAGCTTCGTTTCTTTGTTTGGCCGCATTAATAAATACCTTAAGGTTTTCCTTAAGATCCTTTTGTCCAATATATTCGTTCAAAGAAGCTGGTCTTAATGTGGTTTCGATACTGTCATTTTCCTGCAAATGTGCATCTACTGTACGATTCTCCAAGTTTATACCCCATTTCTTTTAGCCAGGATTGCCAAGGCCATTCTCAACATTTCATTTACATTTAATTCTGTTTTATTTGCGAGTTCTTTTCTAACACCACTTAATTGATTCACTTTATATCCAAGGGCAACCAGAGCTTCCTGCGTTTCCTTCCATACTGGATTTGAAACCGTTTCTTCCTTTGTCTCAACACTGACAAACTTTCCTTTTAGATCCAACACGATCTGAGAAGCAGTTTTCGCTCCAATTCCCGGTAAAGACTTTAACAATTTTACATCATCTTCTTCAATTGCCTGTATCATCTTTGAGCCAGGGCACACAGCCAACATTGTCTGTGCAGTTTTTGGTCCAATTCCTTTTACATTGATCAAGCGCATAAAAACTTCATAGTCTTCCTGTTTGATAAATCCATATAGAAGCATGGCATCTTCACGAACATGTTGATAAGTATATAAAAATAATTCATCACCGATTTTTTGTGTTAAGGCATTGCTGATAAAAACCTCATAACCAACGCCATGGACATCCAATACAACTGAATCCGTTCGAATCAATCGAACGATTCCTGATACAAAAGCTATCATAAACTCTCCTTTTTAACTTTGAACATTATACCATAAAATGCTTTTTTTAGGATGATAGTCATACAGACCTTTGATTAGACATACCTTATATATTCTATTACACCTGATCTTTGAAAAATGACAATTTATGATTGCATCAATATCATAGTCTTTATCAATATAAACGATCTTATTTTTATCTTTCTTTAATTGGATGTCGAATCACAGTCTTTAATTTGGACGGATCGCATTTTCTAGGATCGCTGATATAAATTTCATGATGATATCGTGTATCGTTTATATCCAGCAAATATCCCTGTTCTTGCATGTACTGATGCATCTTAGCTGTTGTTTCTGGCTCATCATCATAAGGCCCAATATGAAGACATTGCACACAAAGGCCTTCATCATAGCTAAAAAATTCGACTTGTGAATAATCTTTCTTTTTCTTTTGCCTTGCCTGCTCTTTAGCCCATTCAACATCTTTTTTAGCAATAAAATCGGGTAATCGGATCAAAGAAATAAAACTTAACTTATCTTTTTGGCTATAGTCCATGCCTTTAATTCCATCCTGCCACCAAAACCCTTCTAAAGGTGGTACGACATATTCAAAAAAACCATCGATCTTATGATCGGTTTTATAGCTCATGCGCAATGTATACGCTATTCCGTATAAAAGTTCTATGCTTTTATGATAATCTCCATCCGGTTGATTTGGATTTCCACTGCCATAAACACAAATATAATTCATTTTAGGAACACGTATAATGCTTGGTTTTTTCTTAGGAAGATATAGATCTTTATATTCTTTTTTAAAATCAAAAGCCATGATATCACCTCAATTAATTCTATCTTTTCATGATTATACCATTTATAAGAGATTGAAAAAAAGACGGAAACTTATTTGTCTCCATCTAGATCACTGATCATCAATTTAATAATTTCCTCATTGGTTTCCTTCATACCGTCTTTGGCAATGTGCCCTACACCACGAATTGTCTCATCTGTATTCTTGGCAACGATTCCTTCCCCTCGATAAAATTGAGAACCATTTTCTTTATACATCATGCATCCCATGATTCCAGCATCCACACTCGCTGCAATCTTAGCGGCGCAGCTTGGTTTAGCTCCATCACAAAGCAAACCAGAAGTAATTGCCAACGCATTTACGATCGTATGGCAAATCGTATCTAAACTTTGATCCAGCAAATAAGCGATCCCAGCTCCAGCAGCAGCCCCTGCACTTACAGCCCCGCAAAAAGCAGAAAGTCTACCGATATACTTCTTTTGATATAAAGCCACTAGATTCGAAATTAATAAGGCCCTATACAAAATGTCCTTTGATTTCTTAAGTTCTCTAGCATAAATGACAACCGGTAATGAAACCGTCATACCTTGATTTCCACTTCCGCTGTTAATGATGACAGGCAGTTCACAACCACTCATTCTTGCATCTGAACCAGCAGCTGCATAAGCCTTGGCCATATTAGATACGGAGTCAGGATTCTGTGATAAAAGAATGGATCCTATATTAGCTCCATAGCTATGGTTCAAGCCTTCTGTAGCGATTTTCATGTTATATTCGATCTGTCGATTTAAGCATGGCTTAACTTTCTCTAAATCAACTGTGTTTGCAAAATCAAAGATATCCTGCATCGAAAATTCAATTTGATCTAATAGATCTTTATTATCAGCACTTGTGCTTTTATCAAATACGACCAGCTCATCTTTTTCTACATATACAATATTATCATGTTCATCTTGGATACGAAGCACACAATTATGTTCCTTTGATGCAAGTTTTACAACAATATCCAAAGTGCAGTGAGTCTTTAAATGATGCACCTTGATAGGAACTTGTTCCATGAATTCATTCATACTCTTGATTTGTTCCCTGTCAACTTTAGATAATACCTCTAAGCTTAGATCTGGATTGCCGGCAACGATACCGATTGCAGCCGCGCTTTGAATACCTTTTTTCCCTTCGGTATTTGGCACAGTGACACTTTTAACATTCTTTATAATACTTCCACTGGCAAAAATATCTACATGTACCACTTCATCGTCTAAAATTTCTTTAGCCTTTGCACACGCAAAAGCTATCGCAATAGGTTCGGTACATCCCATAGCAGGAACCAGTTCTTTTTCCAGTAAATCAATATACATTTGTTCGTTCATATAATCACCACAAACAGTATAACATAATAAAATTTAATTCGTTACAAAATATTTTGTGCTCATTTTATGTACATTTGATTATAATTTATGAACATTTTTCTTGAATTCTCATAAAACAAGAGTATAATCATGTGTATTATCAGAAAGGATAAGGTGGCTGAAGCGATCAACCACCAGGTAACAAGATGAGTAGAGTTTATAACTTTAGCGCAGGACCTGCCTGCCTACCTGAATGGGTTTTAAAAAAAGCAAGCAAAGAAATGCTGGACGCTCACGGAAGTGGCATGAGTGTCATGGAAATGTCCCATCGCTCCAAAGCATTTGAAGATATATTACATACATGTAAAGACCGTTTAAGAAGACTAATGAACATCCCTGAAGATTATGAAATTCTCTTTATTCAAGGGGGAGGTTCTATGCAATTTATCATGACGGCCATAAACCTTTTAAAACATAGTGCAGATATCATCAATACTGGGCAATGGACAAAGAAAGCTATCGCCCAGCAAAAGAAACTAGGCAAAGTAAATGTCATTGCCTCTAGTCAGGATGATAACTTCACCTATATTCCAAAGATCACAAAAGAAGATCTAACACCAGATTCAGATTACTTATATATCTGCGAAAACAACACGATTTATGGAACTAAATATAAAGAATTACCAGTTCACGATGGAAAATTATTGGTTGCGGATTTATCAAGCTGCATTTTAAGTGAACCAACAGATGTATCAAGATACGATTTGATCTTTGCAGGTGCTCAAAAGAATATGGGACCTGCCGGTGTTACTGTTGTCATCATCAAGAAAACTTTGTTACAGGAAAATGATCAAATCCCAGATATGTTAAACTACAAGACATATGCTGATAACGATTCAATGTATAACACACCTCCAACATATGCCATCTATATCGTTGGATTGGTCTTAGAATGGATCGAAGAACAAATTGGTGGTCTAAAAGAGATGGAAAAGATTACACATAAACGTGCCAAAATGTTATATGACTATATCGATGGCTCTAAACTATATTCTAATCCGGTCAACAAAGAAGATCGTTCTTATACAAACATCCCATTTGTAACCGGTGATCCAGAACTTGACAAAAAATTTGTCAAAGAAGCCACAGAAGCTGGTTTGGTCAACCTAAAAGGACATAGAAGTGTTGGCGGTATGCGTGCCAGCCTTTATAACGCAATGCCTATTGAAGGTGTTGAAGCATTGATCAAATTCATGAAAAAATTTGAAGAAGAAAATATAGGAGAAAATTAATATGTATAAGATCAAACTCTATAACAATATTGCACCTATAGGAATCAATGCATTCGATGAACGATATGATGTAAGCGAAGACATGGAAAATGAAGATGCGATCCTAGTAAGAAGTGCAAACCTATTTGATATCGATTATAACTCTAATTTAAAATCAATTGCCCGTGCTGGTGCTGGTGTCAACAATATTGATATCGAAACATGTACAAAAAAAGGAATCGTTGTTTTTAACACACCGGGAGCAAATTCAAACGCAGTCAAAGAACTTGTTTTTGCGGGCATGTTGATGGCCAGCCGTGATATCTACCATGGTATTGAATGGGCCAAAGGCCAAACCAACAATGAAAACCTAGCCAAAGATATGGAAAAACAAAAGAAACAGTATGCCGGTAATGAACTGGCAAAAAAATCCCTAGGTGTAATTGGTTGTGGAGCTATTGGTATTCAAGTAGCCAATTTAGCTTTGCGTTTTGATATGGACGTACACGGGTATGATCCGTATATGTCTGTTGATGCTGCTTGGAATCTTTCACGTTATGTCAAACATGAAAAAGCTATAGAAGACATTTATAAAAAGTGTGATTTTATCACTTTACATATTCCCCAAAACGATCAAACCAAGGGCATCATCAATAAAGACGCTTTGGATATGATGAAAAACGGGGTAAAGATCTTAAACTTTGCTCGTGGTGGATTAATCAATGAAGACGATATGTTAGAAGCTTTGGATTCTGGTAAGGTTAGCTGCTACATCACTGACTTTCCAACACCTAAATTAGCTGGACATCCACGTGTTATTCCTATCCCTCATTTAGGGGCTTCAACTAGTGAAAGTGAAGATAACTGTGCTGTGATGGCTGCCAAAGAAACAATCCATTTCTTACAATATGGAAATATCAAAAACTCTGTTAACATGCCAGAAGCAATCATGGACTTTAACCATAAATTTAGAATTTGTATTATTCACAAAAACATCCCTAAGATGTTAACTAAGATCACCGATACGCTCTCTACAGAAAACGTCAATATCGAAAACTTATTAAACAAATCAAGAAAAGATATTGCCTATACAATGTTAGATTTAGACCATGAAGTTGGTGATGCCATCATCAATAAGATTCAACAGATCGATGGTGTCACAAGAGTTACGACATATGCTGGAGAATAAACATTATATCGACGGTCACACCCATCTAGAAAATGGTGATCTATCTAAAGATACAGTTTACGCATTTATCCAAGCTGCGATAAATAAAGGTTTAAAACACATTCAAATTCTTGATCATACGCATCGTTTTTATGAATTCAAAGATATGTATGAAGGAATCTGTAAGATTGATGTGCAGCGAGAGTGGTTTGAGAAAAAGCAAAAAAATTCAATCAAGGAATATCATGCCCTGATCAAAGAACTCAAACAAGAAGAATTACCTATTCAAGTTAGCTTTGGCCTAGAAGTGTGTTATATGCCTGGCTATGAAGATTTTCTAAAACCCCTGCTTACATCTTACCCATACGATTTTCTTGTTGGTAGTGTACACTCCGTTGATGGATATCTATATGATATGGATGCCTTCAGCCGGCAATTACTTTGGGATAAACGCGATCCTAAAGAAATCTATCAGAAATACTATGAAAATTTAAAAGGAGCTATACGTTCGAATCTTTTTACACAGATTGGACATCCTGATGTCATAAAGATGTATGGATATGATCCAGGTTATGATCTACATGATACTTATCAAGAACTTGCCGATCTATCTATCAAATATCACGTAAAGATGGAAGATAATACTGGTGCTCATTATCGCTATCATCATCCAGATATTGGCCTAAACGATGATTTTAGAAATATCCTAAAAGAAAAAAACGTCGAGATCATCAGTGCCAGCGACGCCCACTATCCTGAAGATGTCGCACGTTTCTTTGAATTATTGAAGTAAGACGCTTGTCTTACTTCTTTTTATATGTGTTGATTCCTATAAGAAGCTAAGAATAAATCCAATTTTCCATTTATCTTAAGCCAACCCATGTGATCTGGAACTAAGATTGTTTCACCTTGTCGAACATGCATTTCATTGATTAAACCTTCTCCTTTTATACAAATATAAAAGACAAAACGATCATGCAGAAATTTTCCTTCTGTTTCCGTTTTAATTCGCATCAAAGTATATAAACCCGGTTAATCCCAATATCTTGTTATCTTACAACCAAATTCATTCGCATAGGGATATTGTTGAAATGCAATCATTTTATCTGGAATATTCTCATTCTCATATACTTCTTCTGGTTGAATGGATCTTTTTTTATATCAATGCGATCATAATCATATAAGCGCAATGTAAGATCTGCATTCCTTGAAATATTATAGGTTAACACACCTTTTCCAATCGCATGAAGCGTTCCAGTTGGTATATCGATAAAACCATTCACAGGCGTTTTTAGATATCGTAGAAGTTTATCCAATTCCTTTGTTTCGACCATAGAGATAAACTATTCTTTTATTTTGGCATGATGACCGAATTCGATATAACCATCTTCTGGTACATCTAAAACAACCCATGCTTCTGGCTTTTCTCTACCTCCATTGTATGTTTTGGCAAAATCATCGTCTGGATGAATCTGAATTGATAAATCTGCCATTGGATCTAATATATTTACTCGAATAGGCAACTGCTCAGTTTCGCATTCAAATCAATCTGGTTTTTCTTCATATAGTTTTGATAAGGTCATATCCATCTCTGGAACAAAACAATCCGCATGATTAGGCAAAGCAACAACATTGTAAACCTCCCCTAAAGGAGCTATGTCTGTTTGATAGTAAAACTCTTCAACTAAACGCTTGCTACCTCCCCACATTCTATGTTCATAATAAGGATCTACTTTTACGATCTTCTTCATAAAAACTACTTCTATATTCAAAATAAAATAAAAATCGCAAGTTATCAACCTGCGATTTATAAAAAATATATTACGAAGCATCCATGGTCGATGGATCTTTTTCTTTAGAAACAAAATAGATACCAAAGCTAATAAAGATCAATGCAAATATGATATTCATCGAGAATGCCTCTTCATGTAAGATCAAGCTTGATAACAATACACCGACAACAGGAATCAAACAATTAAAGATACCAATTTTGCTAACAGGGTGATACGACAATAAAATCCCCCATAATGTATAAGCACAAGCTGATACAAAAGCCAAATAGACCAATACCAACATTCCAGAAACATTTGTCAAAGAAAGGCTTCCTCCCATAAGGAGCCCAATCAATGTCAACAAGATACCACCTAAAAAGAATTGATATCCACTCAACATGACCGCGTTAAAGGACTGGGTATATTTTTTAATAAAAGAAGCTGAAAATGAGCTGCATAGCTGGCTGCATAAGACTAAACCATCCCCTAAAAAAGAAACTTTTAAACTGGCAAAATCATCAAGATTCATCAATACGATCCCTATAAAACCTAACATACAACCTGTTACTTTATTCAAATCCATTCTCTCATATTTAAACACCAGTGCAGCCACCAACAAAGAAATAAAAGCTCCCGTTCCAGTGATGATTGCTCCATTGACACCACTAGTGTGTGCTAAGCCAACATAATAAAAGAAATATTGTCCCATGGTCTGAAAGATTGATAAGACAAAGATGCCTTTTATGCTTTTCTTTACTGGTAATAAGACCTTATTTTGAATCTTTGAACCGGCAATAATTACAAGAACGCCAGCCAAGGCAAAACGAAGACCCGCAAAGACAAGAATCGAAGCTGTGTCATTTGAGGCAATATCAAATAATGCATAACCTGTTTTAATGAATGGAGCCGCACTTCCCCACAACGTTGTACAAAAGATCGCAATCAAAACAACATTTAATGGTTTTTTAAAAAATTCCTGTTTCATCCTAAGATAAACCTTCTTGTTTTTCTTCCAATTCCATCCAACGCATCGTGAGTGTTTCCAACTCTTCTTCTATTTGATCACGTTTATCTGTTGCTTCTTTTAATTTTTCATAATCGCTTGCCACTTCGTTGATTACTTCATTTAAATGATCTATTTCATCTTCCAATAAAGGAATCTTAGCTGTAATCTCTTCATATTCCTTTTTTTCCATATATGTAAGTTTGTTTTGTTTTGGGCGTTTATATACTTTTTTTTCTTTGATATGAACTTCTTTTTCTTCTTTTGACTTCAATATATAATCGCTATATCCACCTACATATGGTTTAAATGTAAGATCGTCCTGGTGAACAAAAACCTTATCGCAGACACGATCTAAAAAATAACGATCATGACTTACGGTAATAATAGCTCCAGAAAAATCATCCAAATAATCTTCCAAAATATCAAGGGTCATGATATCTAGATCATTTGTCGGTTCGTCCAAGAAAAGAATATTTGGTGCCTGCATCAAGACACGACACAAATACAACCTTCTTCTTTCGCCACCAGAGAGCCTGTCAATGGTCGTATAATGCATATTACGATCAAACAAGAATCGCTCTAACATGCCGGCAGCTGTAATCATTTGTTTTTTATATTCAATAACTTGCGCTACTTCTTCGATATAATCAATAACTCGCATTGAAGTATCAACATTTTTATCACCCTGACGGAAATATCCAATACTGACAGTATCACCAAACTCAATAGAACCTGAAGTTGGTTTTAAATTTCCCGATAAGATTTCCAACAATGTGGATTTTCCACACCCATTTGGACCAATGATTCCAATACGATCGTTTCGCAATAAAGAATAGCTAAAATCTTTAAACAGAAGATTTTTATCATAGCCAAAACCTAGATCATTCCATTCAATGGTCTTCTTACCTAACCTTTTTGTTGGAGTGACTAATTCAAATGATTTTTCTTGTTCTTTAAAGCGTATATTTCTCAATTCTTCAAAACGATCAAGTCGTGCTTTTGATTTTGTCGAACGAGCCTGTACACCTGCACGAACCCAGGCCAGTTCTTTATTATAAAGATTTTTATGCTTGATAATTGCCTGATTTTCAAGCTCAATACGTGTTTCTTTATTCTTTAAATATACTTCATAATTCCCTTTATGAATGTAAAAATCGCCTTGATCCAGCTCAATGATCTTATTGCAGATCGAATCTAGAAAATAACGGTCATGAGTTACCATCAATAAAGCCGTGTTCATTTTGATTAAATAATTTTCTAACCATTCCACCATGGAATTATCCAAATGGTTTGTTGGTTCATCCAACAATAATAAATCACATTTTGTCAACAAGGCACAAGCTAGAGCAAGTCGTTTCCTTTGACCACCTGATAAAACATCAATTTGTTTATCAAAATCATTTAACCCAAATTTGGTAAGGATAGATTTCATTTCATAATCTTCGACTTTATGATTATTCTTCTTATTGATAGAAGCAATTTCTTCCCAGATCGTTTTACTGGTAAAACTTGGATTCTGATGTAAAAAATGAACTTTTAAACCATTCTTTTTAATGATCTTGCCCTCTTCGTATGTTTGGATTCCTGCCAAGATCTTCATTAAGGTAGATTTACCCGTTCCATTTACACCAATCAAAGCAACTTTATCGTTTTCTTCAATCGTAAAAGACCCTTTTTTTACAATACATTTTTCATTGATATATTTTGTTAAGTTATCTACTGAAATTAACATATAATCCCTCTTTTAACACGACTATTTTATAGGAAAGGACAAAAAAAGTGAAGTAGTTTCCTACTTCACGAATTGAACGATTGCCATTGGTGCTGCATCTCCACGACGGATTCTTGTCTTGATCACTGTTGTGTATCCACCGTTTCTTTCAGCATATCTTGGCCCGATTTCATTGAACAATTTCTGCAATGCTGTTGTTCCTTCATCATCCACTTCAACATTTCTTACATATGCTGCTGCCTGTCGACGTGCATGTAGATCATTGCGTTTTGCCAATGTTACCAGTTTATCCATTACAGCACTTAGTTCTTTTGCCTTCATCTCTGTTGTTTCGATCTGTTCGTTTTCAATCAAAGATGTTGCCATGTTTCTCAATAGTGCTTTTCTGTGATCTGCTGTTCTTCCTAATCTACGATTCCACATAGTTGCTCCTCCTGCTACTCATAAGATTTAAAGAACAAACCTAACTGGAACATTTTGTCCTTTACTTCTTTCAATGATTTCTTTCCTAGATTTTTAACATGCATCATTTCATCTTCAGTTTTTTGAGTTAATTCATCCACGGTCTGAATACCTGCACGTTTCAAGCAATTGTAAGAACGTACAGACAGATCTAAATCTTCGATCATCATTGTATTAACTTTCTTGGTATCTTCAACATGTGGTTGCTGTACCATAAAACTTTCTTCCAGTTTTAGATCCGCTAATGGTACTAACACATCTAAATTCTTAACACAGAATGCAGCAGCACGAGTAATAGCCTGTAAAGGTGTAATAGTTCCATTTGTCGTTACTGTAAAATGAACTTTGTCATATTTTGCATCCTGTCCAACACGTGCTGGTTCAGATAAATAATCAGCACTTTTTACTGGTGTGAACATCGCATCAAGGAATACAACATCTTCACCTAAATTGTATTCTTCTTCATTTTCCAATGAGCTCTTATATCCTGTTCCAAGGCAAGCATATAGATCCATTTCAAGTGACATTCCTTTTTCTAAAGTGCAGATCACTTGTTCAGAATCCACGATTTCAACCTCTTCAGGACAAATAATATCAGCTGCCTGAATGATTGCTGGTCCTTTTTTTGAAATGTGAAGTGCTTTGATTCCTTCACTTTCACAAGAAATTTTTAAAGCCTTCAAATTTAAAGAAAGAGTATTTACATCTTCAAGGATTCCTTTGATCACGGTCTGATCTTTTGTGCATCCTTCAATTTTAAAACCAATAACAGCGCAACCTGGTAAGTTTGATAACATTGTATTTTTGATCGTGCTGCCTACTGTAGTTCCAAAGCCTCTTTCAAGAGGTTCAAAAACATAAGATCCAGTATTGTTTTCTTCATCTACAAACTCTTTGTGAAATGAAGCTCTTTCGAATTCCTGCATCTATTGCCTCCTTACTATCCACGAGGTCGTTTTGGTGGACGACATCCGTTATGTGGAATTGGTGTTACAT
>CAMJQJ010000004.1 GCA_946408025.1 uncultured Faecalitalea sp. | reverse complement strand
CTTTTGGAACACTGGAAGAAAACATTGAAGAAATCTTAAAAGATTTCGGGTGGAATCGTTAAGAATAAAAAAAGGTGATTAATCACCTTTTTTTATTCTTCTCCGTCAAAACAATAAGTACAAAGCTTACATTTTTCAAGTCCTATTGATTTAACCATATCATCTAATCGATGATAACGTAATGAGGTAAATCTAGAACGTTTACGAATTTCTTCTAACATGTTCTTATACTTTTCACTATCTGGATTTGCATATTCTTTTAATGTTTCTTCCGAAACATTATCTCCTTCTAACTTCTGTATCACTCGACGAGTAATCAAATCCATTTCAGAACTTGATCGAGAGAAATTTAAATATTTACAACCAAACATTATAGGAGGGCATGCAGGACGTACATGAACTTCTTTTGCTCCACTATCGTATAAGAAATCTGTTGTCTCACCTAATTGTGTTCCTCGAACGATAGAATCATCAATTAACAATAAACTTTTATCTTTAATCAATTCCTTTACTGGTATTAATTTCATTTTTGCAATCATGTTACGCTGAGACTGATTGGTTGGCATAAATGATCTAGGCCATGTAGGTGTATACTTAATGAAAGGACGAGTAAATGGAATACCTTTTGCATTTGCATACCCTACAGCATGTGGTGTACCTGAATCAGGGACTCCTGCAACACTATCTGCTTCAACATCATCTCTTTGAGCTAAAATTTCTCCACAACGATTACGCATACATTCAACATTCACACCTTCATATGTTGATGTTGGATATCCATAATATACCCATAAAAAGGAACAAATTTTCATCTCTTCTTGTGGTTTTTTCTTCACTTCAATATGAGTAGGAGTCATAAAGACAATTTCTCCAGGACCTAAATCTCTATAATGATGATACCCTAAATTTAAGAAAGCACTACTTTCAAATGTAGCACAATATCCTGTTGGTTTTTCTCCAATTATGATCGGAGTACGTCCAACCTTATCTCGTGCTGCATAAATTCCATTCGGAGTCATCAATAATATAGACATGCTACCTTCTATCATATCTTGTACATAACTCAATCCTTCAACAATGCTATCTTTTTGATTAATCAATGCTGCAACCAATTCTGTAGGATTAATATCTCCTGTACTCATTTCCAGAAAATGAGACATTCCTTTAGAAAAGCACAATTCTTTTAATTCTTGAAGATTATTGATTCTTCCTACAGTTGTAATAGCAAAAGATCCCAAATGTGATTGCATTAACAAAGGCTGTGCTTCAAAATCAGAAATACAACCAATTCCAAGATTCCCTTTAAATTTATCTAAATCCGAATCAAATTTTGTACGGAATGGCGTATTTTCAATATTATGAATTGCTCGTTCAAAACCATGTTCTCCGTGCACAGCCATACCACCACGACGAGTTCCTAAATGTGAATGATAGTCAACTCCAAAAAATAAATCCAAAACACAACTTTCTTTTGATGCTACTGCAAAAAAACCACTCATCTACTATTCCCTCTTTCCATTTATTTGATGTGGAAAGTATATCATACAAAACAATTGATTTTAAGATTTTTTGATTATTATTTGTGACACAATATTCTTTTACATAACAATAAACTTCCAAAAATCATACCTACATACGATATAATTTGCCCTATTGTCAAAATAGCAAAATATGGATCAATAAACATGCACATAATTATTTCTTTCATACAGATACCTCTCTATCTATAGCTAGTGTACAGTTTAATTCGACATTATTTATGCTTATTTAATTAAAAAAGTGCTTGTCAATGACATGCACTTTTATTTAGTGTTTTCTTCAATAGGTGTTTTTAACATTTCGGCAAAAATAGACTGTTTTGTCGTACTTTCTGCAACTGATGTTGGAACAATAATTTTTGTTGATTTTCCATCCGCTAGTTTTTCTAATGCTTCGAAAGATTTTAACTGTACTACAGTTGAATCCGCTTGTGCATCTCGTAGTTTTTTCAACCCTTCTGCCTCAGCTTCATATGTCATTTCTATTGCTTTAGCTTTACCTTGAGCAATAGCTATATCCGCATCTCGTTTAGCCTCTGCACGTTTGACCATAGCCTTAGCTTCTCCATCAGCTTTTTTAATTTCTGACTCTTGAAATGCTTCTGCCTGTAAAATTTTCTCGCGTTTTTCTCGTTCCGCCTTCATTTGTTTTTCCATGGCATTCTTAATTTCTGCAGGTGGATCGATATTCTTAAGTTCCACACGACTTACATTGATTCCCCACGGATCTGTAGCTTCATCCAAAATATCTTTTAATTTAACATTTATCGTATCACGAGAAGTTAGAGCCTCATCTAGTGTCATATCGCCAATTAAATTACGTAAAGTTGTTGCCGCTAAATTTTCCAAAGCAAATAATGGATTTGCAGCTCCGTACGCAAACAATTTTGAATCAAAGATTTTAAAGTAAACTACTGTATCTACGTAAATAGACACATTGTCCTTTGTGATTACAGACTGAGGTTCAAAATCTGCGCATTGTTCTTTACTAGTAGCTTTACATACTACACGTTCAAAGAAAGGAATCAAAAAATGAATACCTGCACTCCATGTAGTCTTGTATTTACCTAAAAATTCAATCACATATTCCTCTGTCTGGGGAACAATTCGAATTGTATAAAATAAAGCTAATACAATCAAAACAATAATAACTATAACTATAATAAACATAACATCATACCTCCTACAAAAATGAAATTATAAAAACTATAATACATAAAGCAATTATTACTCTTATTATAATTTCTATAAGCTTTTTATCAATTTCTGCTCCTTGCACATTACGCCACTGTTTGGTTAATTTATTATGGATCCGAACATGTTGAAAATAATTTCTTTTTTTTGTTTGATCATAACCATATAGAGGTTTCCCATTCAGTATCGTTTTCCTGTTTTTACTTGATTGTCCATTTAAGTTCATATGTTTGTTCCTTGGTTACATTTTATCATAGCAAATATTTTTATGTATTAAGATTATATAAATAATTACTATCGTTAAAAAATGATACATTATAAAGTCTTTAATTTATTAATCTATATCCTCAATTTCTGACATTACATCACTACTTTTCCATTCCCAATGAATCAAAGCTGTTATTGCCGCTTTTACTAATATCAAAGCTCCTATTTGAATTATTTCATCTAAACTTCGAACCGTGATAGTTCTTGCAATTTCAGCAGCCAATTTAAATGTTAAGGCAATACTTAATCCTTTCAACAATGGTTTTTTTGTATTTTTGTCTTTATTAAAAGATATAATTACACTTTTAACTGCACTATAAAGGATACATAGAAGAGATAATGCCTCTAACAAATAGACAGATAAATATGCACAGCAATTTAAATACTCATGTAATTGTTCTATAAATATATTCATAATAATTCCTCTTCACTTTCTACTCTTTAATAATATCATTAAAATTAATATATTAAAAAAGAAGTCTGTTATTTGACTTCTTTCATGAGTTTATTTATCAAAGCTATGACACGTGAAGTATTTTTTCCATCTGTATAATACATATACTTTTTCTGAAAAGATTTAATACGATGATCTTTGTTTTCTGATTTTATGACATTAGCCAACTCTTCTTCATCTTGGCAGATTGGGCCACAGAAATCTTTTCTTAAATCAACATTTAACCCAATCGTTTCATCATATTCATCAATATCATCCACATACGCTATCATCTTTTTGTTTAATAATGAATAGTCAAAGAGAATGGATGAATAATCACTGATCAAACAATCACTTACCGTAAATAGAGTATATAAGTCTTCTTTATTCACATTAATTGCTTTAGAAGAATTTACTTTTACATCCCCCAACAAAGGATGAAATTTATACAAGAAAATATATTCATCGCTTAACATAGATTCAACTTTTTCAAAATCAAAAGATTTGATCTTAAAGCCATCTATGATGTTTCCACGAAATGTAGGAGCATACAGACAAAGCTTTTTCCCTATGCACATAGGATACTTCTTATAAAACGCTTCTTTATTTTTTTTCTGTAAAGACGGATTCAACAACAAATCAATTCTTGGCATTCCTGTCACATAAACTTGTTCTTCATTAACACCGAATGATTTGGCATATACAGGTTTCCATGCCTTGGCATTACAGATGATCGCATCATAATTTCGAATTGGATATTGCCTTTTAATTTCATTTCCAAATTTTTTTATAGCACCACAGGCATGCCAAACCTGAAGAACTTTTGTACCTTGAGGTTTACAATGACTGATCACATAATTATTGTCATTAATAATGACTAAAGCTGACTTTTTATACTCCACCAACTGTTTTAAACAATTCAAAAAGTATTTAAAATCGCCTAATAGATTTTTTTCAAATTCGATCAAATTATAATGAATGTCATATTTATTTTCTTCTTTTAGTAAATCATCAATTAATTTAAAATCACTGGCTAAATGAGATTGTGTCAAAGAAACAAAAGTGATGCGTTTCTTATCTTTCTTGATCCAAAATGTAAGGATGTCTACAATTTTTAATGCTATATTTAAGATAAGTTTATTCAAAGACATATTAATGACCTACTTTATAGATGATATCTACAACACGCTTTGATGCCTTTCCATCATCAAGGTTATTAAAGCGCTGATTAAACACTTCCATTCTTGAATCATCATAGATATGATTTTTGATATCCATCAACATCTCATTTTCCTCTTTGTATATCTGACCTGGTAATTCTTTATGAATATCCATGTAGAAACCTCTTAAATCTGTGGCATATTCTTCAATATCATACATATAAAAATAAATAGGACGTTTCAAAATCGCATAGTCAAAGAAAACACTCGAATAATCTGTAATCAAAACATCACTGATCACATAAAGATCTTTGATATCATTATTCGCTGGGATCGAATATAAAAATCCATCTAGGGATCTATCATTTTCATATTTATTGATGATCAAATAATGTGGTTTAAACAAAACAACATACTCTTCCTGTAATATTTCCTTCCATTTATGAAAATCCGCTTTTAACTCAAATGTATACCCTGCCGCTACATAAGAATTATCTCGCCATGTTGGGGCATAAAGTATGACTTTTTTGTCCATAGGAATATTTAATTTCTTTTTAATTTGAAAAACATCATCTTTTGTCGCATTCACAATAAAATCATTTCTTGGATATCCTGTCTCGATCAATCTTTCTTTATTGATTCCAAATGCACTTGGAAACACTTGAGAACAAAACTTATTTGGTGAAATCATATAGTTATATCGAGCTACATCCACATCGTAGGAGTGGCACATTTGCTCATAAGTAACCGCCGAACGATAAAAAGTCGTATCTTCAGAAACATCTATATCATGGGCCAGACGTTTTAAAGGCGTTCCATGCCATGTCTGAAGATAGAATTGATTCTCTTTTTTACAAATATATGTAGGCATCTTACAGTTTATGATCCAGTACTTTGCCTTTGACATATAGTAAAAATAAGGAAGACTGAAATATTCTTTTATTTCTGCACCAGGAATTGATATGTTTTTACGCTTATGATTCTTAATGAACCATATAAAACGATATCCTTTAAATCTTTCATCTTTGATAATTTCTTCATAAATTGCTTTAGGATTATCTGAATATCCTTTCCCATGAAAGGATATAAAGATCATTAATTTATCATCCACTTTAAACAGTTTATAAGTTAACTTATAAGTGATTCTTATAATCTTACCAGCTATTTTCTTTATCTTTCGTAATATAAACATATCAACCCTCATTTACCATCATCTTTATTGGAACAAATATCTTTTTCGATATCATATGAACAAAGCAATCAAACATCTCTGCCATAATTCCTGTCATAACCAAACTAAATGTAAAATATACAATCATATGCTCATCTATAAACTCTAAATGGTCTCCTATGATCATTGGAATCCTTTGAAGAATATATATACTAAAAATATGACTTCCCAACCATTTTAGCACAGGATTATCAATATACACGATCATGGACAGATGATTGATCAATAAAGTAAATACAAGAGCATGGATGATATAAAACAACATCACATTTCTCAATAAAATCGATATTAAAAATATGATGGCCAAAACCACTCCAGTACAATAATACTTTTTCTTATCTTTCTGGACCGTTTTTTCATATTTTGGCTTAATTTGAGCATATACCATACCTAGCCAGAAACAAAGAAAAGTATTGTACCATCTAGTCCCAGTCTTATACTGAGCCAATAATACCATAGATATTAAAGAAAAAATCAAGACCAGACTTAAAAAAGTTTTTCTATCTTTAGAAATCGTAAATGAAACATATGTGATCATATACAATAAAAGGATATCAAACAAGTACCAATTACTATTTCCCACACTATTCCATCCTATACAAGACAATATGATTTCATTTGGATCAAAGAATCGTCCAAAGAAAGATTGAACGATCAAAAACAACACAATCGCAACAGAAAAATCAAAAATCAATTCCAATACTTTAATAGGAATTGTTTTTACATACGCTTCTTTTTTTCGATTGATAGAAGTAAGAACGCCATAACCTGAATAGAATAAAAATGTTGTCACGACAAGCTGACCAAAAAAGCCACGAACATTCATATAGATAAAATTCAATGGAAATTCATGATCTAAATATCCTGCGAAATGACTTAAAAACACTAAAAACACAAATATCCCATTGATCTGAATCGTAGTATCACGACTAATATAATCTCGATTGAAAAAATCAACTCTTATCCCGGTGACACATAAACAGAGAAAGATTAAAAGAATAAGCGTCATTAGATGATTTCATCCTTTCTCAATAATCTAATCAAACGTTCTGTATTCTTGCCATCATGGAAATCAACCAGTTTTGAATATCGTTTCTGATAAACTTCATCTTGACCATGGAAATAGTTAATATCAATTGCCTTGCTCAATTGATACGGATTCATGCAAATGTCTCCATAAACGTTTTCTTCATTCAACATCAATTTTGTCGTTGGACCATAATTTGCCATACATTCATCTTTTTCTTCCCAATAAAAAATTACATTACAGCCTCGATAGAAAGCGTCATAGGCAATAGAAGAATAGTCTGTAATCAAAATACGTGTATCTTTTAGAATATCATCGTATTTATCCGTCACATTTAGATATTGTTTCAATTCAAATTCTGTATCTTTAATCGCATCAAAGAAAAGCGGATGTGGTAATACGATCAATTTATCTTTGAATTTTTCTGGAATCGCATCCACAATTCTTACCAACATCTGATAATACTTTGTTTGAGTAAAATCATAACGAGCTTCATTATATTCCCATGGACGCCACGTTGGCATGACAACGATTTTATCTGCATCTTCATTCATAGTATTTCTATCAAATTTTGGTAAACCGCAGACATAAATAGTTTCTGGATCATATCCACCTAATTCAATAAAATGTCTAGCTTCTTCCACAGATGAAGTAACAACACGATATTTTCCTTCTGTTTTCATTGGTTTAAAGAAACTTCTAGATTCAGAATCTAATGAAACCATGTACATAACACCATGCTGTAAAAAGACATAATTCAAAGTTTTGTCATTGATTTTATTTAGCGCATGTTTATTAGAGATTCTTAGATCGATCGCATGGACCAAAGCCTCTGAGCCCAAAAATGTCTTCGACATAAAGAAATATAAGTAATGTTTAAATGAACCTTTATATAAGATATTCGTGCGATATTTATTGGCAATCTCTTGAAAATGTGGATAATTTTTATCCAAGATAAAATACGCATCCTTATACCCGTCATCAATTAATTTTTCATAAAGTACGCTGGCACTTTCTTCATAACGACTGCTTTCTTTTTCATACAATAAAACAATCTTTTTCTTAGGCATGATCTTTGATAAATAATAAGCCAGATTTAGTTTGATCTGTTCAATCTTTTTATCTGTTAAATTCTTTTTTCGAACTGTCAAATACAAGATATTATTTTTTGACTGACGAAAATAAGCAGATGTATTGTTTTTTTCGAAAATCTTTATAGGCCCTTGTTTATTCTTACCTTTTCTTCTAGCCAAGGCACTATAAAAACACCCTTTTTCAAATCCATAACCATTTTTATCTTGATACACAAATTTTAATTTGTTTTGAATTTCAAATTCCATGATATCACTCGTAGGAATTTCTATTTTATATGTAACGATAGATACATATTGATTTAAAGAAAATAATTTATTGATATGGCAAGGATAATTCTTTTCGTTGATTTGACAACGAATTTTATTCAAGTCAAATTTATATGCATTTCTCATTATGGCAACAGCCCAGACATTCATGCTACTTGAAGTATTATGGAAATGATGAATAATATTGGACAATTGAAAGCTTGTATTGTAATATGTTTCTTTTTTATCATTCCAATACACTTTTACATCTTTATCGTAAAGATTGATCACTTCATCATACTTCTTTGATGCATCTGCACACATCTTTTTATAGATTTTTGTTGAAATCATCGTTCCTACAAATGGTTTTGGTAAGATATATGCTGCTTTAGGACATTTGAATGTTTCTAGCATTAAATTAATGTATTGTGCTTTTCCCGACATATTGATGACTAGACTTGGCTCAAGGGAATAAAAGAAACGATTTCTTTCTTGATTAACGATTTTTCGTAAAACTCTATTGAATAATTTATCAAAGAATGTAAAAGACAAACCTAGGCGAGCTTTAACAACTTGATAAAGACTAAAATTGTATTTTTTAACTAATGCTAGATAATCGACTTTTTCATTTAATTGAGACAAAAACTCAATTCTTTTTTCATTAATGGCCCCTCTAAAACAGACAATAACTTTCTTATCTGGATATTGATCTACAACTTTATCAACCTCATTTAATAGATATTGATTTAATGCATCCCCTTTTAGTGATCCTACATAAACTAAAGCAAGATCTTGTTTAGCATTCTTTTCTAGAATAAGATTTTTCTTTTCCCCATGTATTAAAAAGTCCACAATTTTTTCAGGAATAAATAAATCTCTATAACGGCAAAATTCATTTAAGAACTGCTCCATCAAAATATCTCTAGGATAATTAATTTCATTTACTAATTTGACAACTGTATCCACAATTGGAAATGGAAGCTCTTCAATAGAAAAATAGGTCCCTCTTTCTTCCATATATTCTTCCAAATCATATGTAAATAAAATAATTTTCCTTTTAGTAATCGCAAAATCAAAAAAGACACTTGAATAATCTGTGACAAGTACATCACATATACTTAAGAAATCATATGTTTCATATTCTTTAGGAAAAGGTTGGATATGTTTATATTTTGAATAATCCATTGTATTTCCTACAAGAAAATGAAGATTTACATAAAATATTTGATTATCTTCTAATTTTTTATCGATTTGTTCAAAATATTTTTCTAGTATCTTTTTTTGAATTATTGCATCAGCTGTTCGATCACTTCCACGCCATGTAGGCATATAGGCAATTAATTGTTTATCCGTCAAACATAATTTTTGGCGTAATTCTTTTTGAAAATCCAGATCCAAAAACACACTGTTTCTAGGATAATCACACATTAAAATATTGCCTCTATAAAGACTTTCTAACATGTAGTCTTTCATAAAGACATTCCTTGTCAATAGATTTGGAAACAAAGCATAATCTACCATTAAATAATTTTTCTGAATATTCGCAAGTGATTTGGCATTTTTTATATCACTTTTACCCAATGTTTTCAATGGTGTACCATGCCAAGTATTCAAATAAATTTGATCTTTTCTTTTTATAAAAAAAGGAGGAAAGGAGTTATCCGTCAATAAATATTTACATGTTGCTAAAAGTTCTGCATACTCATCACTTAAACGGACCACAAATTCTACATTATAGCCATAAAAAGAGAATCTATCATTAGCAGATTGTAATGTTTCTTCTGTTACGACCCAGTAAACCTTGAATGTTTTCCACGCAGGATTTGTACAAAGTTCTCGGGCAATTGCAAACATATTCCCATTGATATTTTTCCCTTGTCCTGCTTCTAGTAAAAAGCCATTTGGATCAATATCTGCTTTTCGATATTTCAGATATGTATTGTGTACTCCTTTAACTTTTGCGATAACTCTTTTCAACATATACATCCCTCTTATTTATCTCTTAATTCTTCTTTTAATTGTGTTGTAGAAATCCCCTGTGTTCTTGGCAAATACACAACTTCGCAGTATTCCTTTAGAAAATCAAATTTTCCTTTCCAGTCATCTCCCATGACAAAAACATCAACATTATATTTTTTAACATCTTCTATCTTTTGATCCCAGCTTGTTTCTGGAATCACTTTGTCAACATACCGAATTGCCTCTACGATCTGCATACGATCCGTATCCTTGATTTGGCAGACTTTCCCTTTTTGAAGATTAAATTCATCACTGCTTACCGCAACGATCAAATAATCACCTAATTCTTTTGCCCTTTTTAATATATTTAAATGACCAATATGAAAAAGATCAAATGTTCCATAAGTAATAACTGTTTTCATGATTTTCATCCTTTCATATACTATGTAGATTTTAGTATATTTCTACTTTTTTTACAATTATACTAATATTTAAGCTACAAAGAAAAAGAAGATTAAAGAATCTTCTAATTAAATAAAGAAAAAATTTTCTTCTTTTTTTGTGCAGGCAATAACCTTTTCTCAAATTTTTCATCAAGCACTTTTTGTTTTTCTTTCCCTTTTAATGCATTTAAGCTTTCAACGTACTCAGCATAATGATCACACACTTGATTGATATCACCTATTTCACGAAGAACTCCTCCTTCGATCCACATTCCGGTCTTACAAAAATTCATTACTTGAGACAAAGAATGCGATACAAAGAAAATCGTTTTGCCTTCATCATCTCGTAATTGCATCATTCGATCCATACATTTCTTCGCAAAACCTTTATCCCCTACAGACAAAGCCTCATCTACAATAAATATATCAGGGTTTAATGCCAAAGATATTGAAAAACCAAGTCTTGATTTCATACCACTGGAATATTTTTTAACAGGTTGATATAAAAAATCACCTAATTCTGCAAAATTAGCTACATCGTCAATAATTTCATCAATTCTTTTTTTCTTCAGTCCCATTAAAGCACCTTTTACACGAATATTTTCTAAACCAGTTAATTGTTGATTTAATCCTGTATTAATTGAAATTAAAGCCTGTTCTCCGTTCACATGAACACTTCCACTATCTATATCTGAAATACCTGCCAACACTAAAGATAAGGTAGATTTTCCTGAACCATTGGTTCCTAAAATTCCTACAACATCTCCTTTTTGGATTTCAAACGATACATCTTTTAATGCATAAAATCGCTTTTTATCTTTTTTATATTGATTGTTCTTATTTTTCAATTCATATATCTTAGATATATGTTCTACTTTTACCGCATAATTATTCATATATGTATCCTCTATATTAAATCAATAAATTTCTTTTTAAACTTATACATCAACATACAGCCAATCACAAAAAGAATAAGAACGACTCCCCAGAAATATAATGTTAAAGCTGGGTGATCTAAAAAGGTTTTTCCATAAAAAATAGAATCTCGATATCCAGAAATAATATAGTACGCTGGATTTAATTTCATGATCATATTCAAAACATTATGAAATGGAATATGACTTGCAAAATGACATTCCCAGATAACCGGAGAAAAATACATAAACATACGAATCAAAGATTTTACTAATTTTCTAATATCACGATATAACATCGTCAAAACAGATAATATCAAAGAAACAGCTTCTGCAAACATAAAAGCACAGAATGCATAATAAATGATTCCTAACCAATGAATATTAGGAAAATATCCACACAATAACAAAGTAATAAAGGCAATGATCAACATACATCCATGATTGAACATTTCTTTAGCACAAACTGTAGCCGGTAAAACCGATACAGGAAATTTCATCTTAGTGATGACATTGATCTTTGAAAAAATCGCCGTACATCCATTTTGAACACATGGCTGAATGAACCACCATGCTGAATATCCAACAATCAACCATGGAAGATAACTTACAACGATTCCATCAACTTTGATTGGTTTACGATTCCACGCTACACCAAAAATCAACCAATAAGTAAATACTTGAATAGCAGGTGAAGCAAAATTCCAAAGAATACCAAATTTTGAATCACGCATATCTGCTAATAGTTCATATTTTGCGATACAGTAAATACGATATAAATTTGAAAAGTTTTCCTTTATAACATATTGAACACTTTTAAACATACTATCTCCTTTTGCGCAATCATTATACCACAATTAGATTTTCATATATTATACCTGCATTTTTGTTTTTTACAAATATCTCAATATATGAAAAAGTCCGCTATTTTGTAGCGGACACAAAACGCATTCTTCCTCCTTTCTAACTATTATATTAGAAAGAAAAAATGACAAAAGCATGACAATGCACAATTATTTACTCATCTTGGCCGTCATTGTTTTCTTCTGTATCTTCTTCTGCTATATCAGAAAACTCACTATCTTCATCATCGGAATCTTCATCGATTGCGATTGAATCCGTATCAAGTACGCTTTCTGAATATGTATGACGACTTCTTAGATCCCATACATTTTGAGGAAGATTCAAAAATCGACCATCCATTGAAAGATCTGTATAAAATTGTGCAATATTATCTTCTTTTTGACTTACACTCAATCCCAACTTTGCACTTACAGTATTCCATAATTCAATAAAAGGAACACCATTTTCATAATCATTCATTACTTCATATGCTACATCAGTCATTGATTGTTTCATAATATATAAACTCCTTACAACTACATTGATTCTACAGCTTCAACACCAATTGTTTCTAAAGCATTTGCCAACACGATCTGTGTTGCTTTCACAAGAGCTAATCTTTGTGAACTTAGTTTCATATTATCTCTATCGATTACTTTACATGCATTATAGAAACTATGGAATTTAGAAGCTAAATTTTGGATATAATGACAAACTTTATGAACTTGTCTTGTTTTTGCACTTTCGATAATAACTTTATTAAATTCCTGAAGAGTCTTCATCAATTCAATTTCTTTTTCATCTGTTAAATCTTCAAAAGTATCAGCTAGTTCGATATCCTTTGCCTGTTTTTGAATTGAACACATACGAGCGTGAGCATATTGCGCATAATATACCGGATTATCATTTGATTGACGCTTTGCCAACTCTATATCAAAGTCCAAATGTGAATCCAATGCTCTTTGCACAAAGAAATACCTTGCCGCATCGACTCCTACACTATCGCATAATTCATTGATCGTTGTCGCATTTCCTAAACGTTTAGACATCTTCACTTCTTTTCCATCACTAACTAAACGAACCATCTGAATGATATCTACATTTAGTTTGTCTGGATCATTTCCTAAAGCCTGCATACTAGCCTTTAATCTAGGAATATATCCATGATGATCGGCTCCTAGAAAATCTACCAACAAATCATATCCACGTTTGTACTTATCATTATGATATGCGATATCTGGAACTAAATATGTATAAGATCCATCTGTTTTTCTTAACACACGGTCTTTATCATCACCTAATTCAGTTGTCTTGAACCAAAGCGCTCCTTCAGATTCATAAGTATAACCTTTTTCATCAAGTACTTTTAAGGCTCTATCTACATCTCCTGAATCACGAATTGTTTGTTCACTTGACCATACATCAAAATGAACACGATAATTATCAAGGTCGGCCTTGATCTTATCTAATTCGAATTTGATTCCTTCTTTTCTAAAGAATTTTAAATTTTCTTCAGTTGGTTCTAAATATTTTTCAGGATAATCTTTGGCAAGCTGTTCAGCCTTTTGTTTAACATCTTCACCTAAATAACCATCCTGCCCTATTTCAGTTTCAATACCGTGTGCCTGACGATAACGAGCATTTAACGATAATGCAAGATTCGTTATCTGATTTCCCGCATCATTTACATAGTATTCACGCGTCACATCATATCCTGCTTTTTTCATGATCCTTGCGCAGCTATCACCCCATGCAGCTCCACGTGCATGTCCTAAATGAAGCGAACCAGTTGGGTTGGCACTTACATATTCTAGATTGACCTTAATACCATTTGAAGGTTGTTGACCAAAATTCTCACGTTTACTTAAAACTTCTTCGATTACTTTTGTAAAA
Organism: uncultured Faecalitalea sp.; assembly: GCA_946408025.1. Taxonomy (GTDB): domain Bacteria; phylum Bacillota_I; class Bacilli_A; order Erysipelotrichales; family Erysipelotrichaceae; genus Faecalitalea. Next base: position 41,064 of record CAMJQJ010000004.1, on the reverse strand, counting down.
CGTCCTTTTGAAAGCATAAAGTTGATGAATCCTGGTCCGGCAATATCCATTTTTTCAACATTTTCGCTTTCAATATTGGCTACGATCTTTTCTGCAATCATCCTTGGATTCTGTCTCAACTGTCGTGTTAACTGCATTGCGACATTGGTAGAAAAATCACCATGATCTTTTACCTTAGGTGTTTCAATAACAATATTGTTTTCTTCTAGTTCAATATCAAACGCTTTTTTTACTGCTTCTTTTATTGCCTGCTTCAATTCAATATCAATGGATTTCATGTAATTCCTCCTCATTCATCTTATAGAGTATGAAATGAAAATTTTGACTGTCTTTTCCCTGGAGCAGTTCATAAACAACTTCTACATAATTTTTATCTATTTTATATAGAGTTGTTCTACATTGCAAGTCTATTTGTCCAAAGTCCGTACGAATATGCCCTTTAGTACTATGATCCTGCCGCAGAGTTAAATGAACATAGGCTTCGGAAATTGTCTCGATGATCAATCCTTTTTCGAAGACTTTCCAAACATATGTTCTCTCTTCATCTTGAAAAACCAATTTTTCTTTTGATAGATCTGATTCAATCAATGCGTCGCCTTCAAATATAACCTGATTTGAAATCTTATCGATCAGCTGAATTTTTGTTTTCATAGCTCATGCATAATATCATACATTTAATTTTTTTCAATAGTAAAACCCGCCTTTTTAACGGATTTCTTTATAAAAAAAGAGCTAAGAACGAATTCTCAACTCTTATTGATTTTTTACACACGATACATCATATTTTTTAAATGGAATTAAATTAGCTTTATCTAAAGCAACCATAATTGCAGGAATAAGTATTAGCTGCAATATAATTCCAGGTAAAGCCTGGATAATAGCTCCACTTAAAAACATTGCAAAAGTAAATCCGCCTTCTCCTATTCCTAGCAATACCATCTCAGCAATAGCCCATACGATTCTTCCTGATATCATAGCAATGATCATTGATTTATATAGAGCAATCACACATTGCCACTTACCTTTATTAAACAACCACCCTGACACAATTCCATAGGTAGCTAATTCAAAAGACATTGCGATTCCTGTAGGATAAATCGGCGGCATGCCAAATAAAACATAACGAATTAACGGCAGCAAAAAACCTATCACACCTCCATATTTCCATCCACAAATAAACCCACATAAAAAAACCGGTATATGCATCGGCAATAACATGCTTCCAATTTGTGGTATTTGACCTGTAAAAAAAGGCAATACGATTCCCAACGCAAAAAACATTGCACTTAATGATATTCTTTTAACCATAAAATTCCTCTTTTCTCCTAACTTAAAAATATATAATTTTTTCTATATCTATTATTTATTGATCAACTTTTTCACACACTCACTTGCTAATAACAAACCTGCACTCGCCGGTACAAAAATCATGCTTGGTAATGGCTTTCCTAATTCTATCGGCTTAGGTGGTTCAGTAGAACAAACAACCCATATCTTATTTCGTATCTTGTTTTTTCGTTTCCAATTGCGCATTCTTTTCGCAATTGGATCATAACTTGTCTTTTCAAGTTCCATAATTTCAAGTTTGGATGGATCTAATCGTCTAGCCGTTCCCATACTTGATAAAAATGAGATATCTCTTTGAATGCATGCCATGGCCAGATCCTGCTTCGATTTTATAGAATCAATACAATCAATCACAAAATCAATTCTTTGTGAAAATATCCTCTCATCCATCGAATAATCATAAAAACAATCATACGTATCAACCTTACATTCTGGATTTAGAGTTTGGATCCTCTTTTTCATAACATTAACCTTGATTTGATCAATTGTTTCTGTAGTAGCCAACAATTGACGGTTAATATTACTAGATTCGACTTTATCTTTATCCACTAAGATCAAGTGACCGATTCCCGTACGTGCTAAAGCTTCAACACAAAAAGAACCAACTCCTCCAATACCAACGACCAATACTGTTTTATTCTTTAAAAGCTCTAACGCTTCATTCCCCAATAACAAAGCACTTCTTTCGTTATTCATATAGCCACGCTTTCACAGATGATACAATTTGTTCTTCATCCCCTCTATCAAACCAATGAACCTTCATTTGATTTTTAAACCATGTATATTGTCTTTTAGCATATTGACGTGAATGAACTTTTATTTTATCTTTTACTTCTTCTAGTGTTTTAGTATGTTCAAAATACTCTTTGAATTCTTTATATCCTATTCCTTGAAAACTTGTATAATCCCATGTTTGTGGATCTGAAAATAATTCTTCAACTTCCTTAACAAGTCCTTCTTTAAACATTAAATCAACCCGTTTATTAATTCTCTCATGAAGAATATCTCTATCAACATCCAATCCAAGAAAAAATATATCATATAAAGGTTCATGACGCTGTTCTTCTTCTCGTTGTGTTTTATTTTTACCGCTGTGTGCTATTTGTAAAGCTCTGATTATTCTTTTCCGGTTATTTGGGTGAATCTTCTCGAGAGCTTTTTCATCTTTTTGTTTGAGAAGTTCAACGAGCTGCTCGTTTGATAGAGAATGTAAATACTCTGTATATTCTGTATCTTCCTGCTCTTCTTCAAATTCATAATCATATAAAGCAGCTTTTAAATATAGTCCTGTTCCTCCACATAATATAGGTAATTTACTTTTGTTTTGAATTTTCCGAATTGCATCGCGACATTTTTTTTGGAAGATCATCACATTATATGGTTCATCATATTCCTGATCATCCAAAAGAAAATGAGGAATTCCTTCCTTTTCTTTTTCAGTTACTTTTGCCGTTCCAATATTCATTTGTTTATAAACCTGCATACTGTCACAAGATATGATTTCTCCATCAAACAACTTGGCAAGCTTGATGGATAAACTTGTCTTTCCAATTCCTGTTGGTCCTACGATTGCAAGTATTTTCTTTCTATCCACGTTCAAATTCCTTTCTTAGATCATGGTCGCTCATCGTGATGACCGTTGGCCTTCCATGAGGACAATGATAAGGCTGTTTGCATTTCTTTAAATCTTCAATAACTTGTTTCATTTCATCCATGGTCAAAGAACGATTAAATCGAATTGAACTATGACAGGACATTGTAGCTAAAACATGTTTTCTTAATTTGGACATATCAATTTCATTGTCTTTTTCAAAAAAGTCTAAAAGATCGTATAAAAATGCTTCTTCATGTACATCCTGAAACCATAGTGGAATTTCTCTTACGATCAACTGATCATTTCCAAACGGTTCAAATTCTAAGCCAAAGAAAGATGTTTTCTCATTTATCGTATTCACTTGTGACATGATATTAGATGATACATCAAGCTGAATTGGTAACATCAAAGGCTGTAAGTTTGTACATGGTTTTTGTAAAGCTTCCTGCAGCATTTCATAATGATATCTTTCTTGAGCTGCATGTTGATCTATAATGACCAAGCCTTCTTCGTTTTCACATAAAATATATGAATCTTTTAATTGTCCGATTACTTTTAAATGATAAAAGAATTCATAGCCCACTGCTTTTTCTTCGTTTTCAACTTTTACAATTGATTCTTCTTTTTGAAGTTCTGGTTTTGTTGAGACTTTAGGTTCTTCTACTGGATACTCGATTTTTTCTTCTTTTATGATTGGATCGATTTTTATAGGATAATCATATGATTTTTCATATTCTTCTTTTTTCTTAAACTCCCTTTCAATGATTGATTCTGTCTTTTTTTCATTTTTTACCGGGTAAGGAAAATTTAATGTTTCCTGTTCAAAGACTGGAGTTTTCACTTTTGGTTTGATTTGCACAGTTTGCAGTGATTTACTTAAAGAATCTCTAATCGTATTTTTGACAAGTTCTAAAAGATCGTTTTGTTTCGATAAACGAACTTCCCATTTGTTTGGATGAACATTGACATCTACTAATTGTGCATCAGATTCAATTTGTAATACCACAATAGGAAAACGATTTGGAGGTAAAAAATGTGAATATGCATCCAATATTGCCTTTTGGATTGGAACGCTTCGAATCAGACGAGTGTTTAGCGTAATATACATAAAATACTTAGTAGCACGATTGATTTTAGGTTGAATAGCATAGCCATGAATCTTAAAATCATCATTCTTTCCTTCAAAATAAACTGCATTTTCTGCAACTTCTCTACCATACATCTGATAAAGAATCTCCTGGATCTTTCCATTTCCACTTGTTTGAAATACAACTCTTCCGTCATGTGATAATTTAAAACGAATCTCAGGATGGGATAAAGCCATCTTATTTACAATATCCGCAATAACTGAAAATTCATAACTTGGACTCTTTAAATGTTTAAAGCGAGCTGGCGTTTTGACGAAAAGCCCTGAAATATCTATTTTAGTCCCTCTAGGGCATGATGAAGATTCTTCACAGATCAATTCTCCATAGCTATATCTTACCAAAGTAGATTCGTTAGAATCATTGGTATTCAATTCGACTTTTGCGACAGATGCAATACTTGGTAGTGCTTCTCCACGAAATCCCATCGTATGAATATTGAAAAGATCTTCTTCTGAATGCATCTTACTGGTAGCATGACGCATAAAAGCTAAATGAGCATCTTCTTTATCCATACCTATTCCATCATCTGTAATGATCAATCTTTCAATACCGCCTTGAAACGCTTCAATTTCGATTGTCTTCGCCTGAGCATCAATACTATTTTCAACACATTCTTTTACGATGCCTGCTGGCCTTTCTACAACTTCTCCGGCCGCAATCATATTCGTCAAATGTTCGCTTAAAACATGTATCTTGGACATGAAAGCCTCCTTAATCTATTTCGTTTGATAATTTTTTTAATTCATATAAACAATCTAAAGCTTCGCGTGGTGTCATAGAATCTATATCCAATTGTTGTAATCTCTGCAACAATTCTGATTTTTCAGGCTGCACTGGATCCATGACAAACAAACTTGGTTGATATCCTTTGGTATCATCCCTGTTTTCATATTCATTCAATAATTGTTTAGCGCGATCTAAAACCACTTTTGGTAAGTGAGCCAGACGTGCAACATTGATACCATATGATTTGTCCGCTTTTCCTTCTACAATACGATATCTAAATTCAATTTCTTCTTTTTTTTCTCTTACATCCACATGAACATTATGCATGGAAGGATGTTCTTGTTCCATATCGGTTAGTTCATGATAGTGTGTAGAAAACAAAGTTTTTGCCTGGATAGCTTCATCAATATATTCCAACATTGCCTGAGCTAATGCCATTCCATCATATGTAGCTGTACCTCTACCAATTTCATCAAAAAGAATCAATGAATGCTTTGTCGCATAACGTAAAGCGATATTGGCTTCCATCATTTCCACCATAAATGTAGATTTTCCAGTTAAGATATCATCACTGGCACCAATTCGTGTAAAGATACGATCAAAGATAGGCATCACTGCTTTTTTACATGGTATAAAACTTCCCATTTGTGCCATAATTACCAACAAAGCATTCTGACGCATATACGTTGATTTACCGCCCATATTCGGTCCTGTAATCAATTGAATGGTTTCATTTTTATTCATCTTCCAATCGTTAGATACATATTTTTTCTTTTTCATTCGATCATCCAAAATCGGATGTTTTCCTTCCACGATATCAATACTTGATTCTAAATGAAATTCAGGACATATATAACCTTTATCACTAGCAAGCAATGAAAGAGATACAAATACATCAATCGTTGCTAAAGCTTTTGCACATGTATGAAGATCAAAAAGATTATCTTTAATTTTTAGCAACAATTCAGTAAATAATGCCTGTTCCAACTTCACTTTTTCTTCCTGAGCATGCAATATTTGGTCTTCTTTTTCTTTTAATTCCTGCGTGATAAAACGTGTCGCATTAGCAAGTGTCTGTTTAGGTACATATCCAAATTCATCTTTTATCGCCGATAAATTTCCATTTCGAACTTCTATATAGTATCCAAAAACACGATTATAACCAATCTTAAGTGATTTGACTTGTGTTCTTTCTCTTTCCTTAGCTTCAAGTTCTAAAATAAAATCTTTGCCCTGTTTGGCAATCATACGAATCTGATCAAGTTGTGCATTATAACCATCATTAAAAACACCACCCTCTTTTAAAGTTAAAGGAGGATTATCTACGATAGCACCTTGAATCGTTTCATATAATTCATGACAATCATTGACATTCTGAAATTCTGACCACCCTTCAATATTAGCAGCAAGATTTAATATAGGTTTGGCATGTTCTAAAGTTGCGACAAGCTGTAGGACATCTCTTGGACTTGCATTTCCATAAGCCATACGACTTGCCAAACGTTCCATATCATATACATATACAAGATGTTCTTTTAGATTTTCTCTTAACAAAAAGTCTTCCGTTAAATTTTTAACCGCTTTTTGTCGTTTGATAATTTCATTGACATCGATCAAAGGCATTTCAATCCATCGTTTCAAAAGCCTGGAACCCATTGCACTTTGGCAACGATCCATAAAGCTCCATAAACTTTCCGCTTTAGCACTGGTAGAATGCGAACTAGTTAATTCCAAATGATTTTTGGTTTCATAATCCATTACCAGAACTTTCTCCATATCCATTGATTCCATTGGCATAAAATGATCAATATGCTGTTTCTGTGTTTCTTTTAAATAAGCCATCAATAGTGAAAATGCATTTATTAAATTTTCACTAGAATTTAATGGAAGTAATTTTTCATCCTCTGAATCTAAAGAGGTTTTCTTCTGTAAAGAAACTAGAATACTGTCCATTTCTTCAAACGCATTTAACCATCTCTTATCAAAAGACATCGGTAAAACAACTTCACTTACATGTTGTTCCATCAAAGCTTTCTGCAAACTTACCAATGATCTTTCTAATGTTTGATATTTTAATTCACCTGTGCTTAATTCACAATATACGACAACAATCTCAAAACTTGATACTGAAACAGAAGCCATATAATTAGTTTGTTTTTCATCCAAGTCACTATCCATGTATGTTCCTGGTGTAATAATTTTTATAATTCCTCTATCCACTAGCCCTTTTGACTGGCTTGGGTCTGATAGCTGTTCACATATAGCTACTTTATAGCCTTTCTTTACAAGTCTTTGGATATATGAATTTGCAGCGTGATAAGGTATGCCACACATTGGTACTTTTTCTTCAACTCCTGCACTTCTACCCGTTAAAACAAGATTTAATTCTTGACTGGCAATTTTCGCATCTTCAAAAAACATTTCATAAAAATCACCCAGACGATAAAAAAGAATTGAATCTGGATTTTCTTCTTTTAATTTTATATAATGCATCATCATTGGTGTATATTTTTTTTCTGCCATAAATTAACCTCTTCAACTTATGTATTATATCAAATTTTTTTGTCTAAATATAAATTATGTTATACTAAATAAAACTAAGGGGGATAATAAATGAAACATACTATAACAATCAAAAATCATACATTTTCTTTTGATATAGGTTTTATTGGAATCCTAATCCTGTTTGGATTTACTAGTTTCTTTTCTATTTATAATGCATTTAATCTCATTAGTGATGGAAGTGGATTAGGCTATCTTGTACGTCAAATCATGTGGTATATTGTTGGCTTTATTGCCTTATTTCTTATCACAATGATTCAAAATGAAGTAATTTATCGTTATATTCGCAAGATTTATAATTTTTTATTAATTTGTCTTGTGTATCTATTAATTTCTTCTTTATTAATCAAAATCACAGGAAACACAAATATTCACTTACCGCTAGCTCCATCAATTAATGGTTCCGTTTCCTGGTTTCAACTTCCTATCGCAGGAAGTTTTCAGCCAAGTGAATTTATAAAAATTGTGTTGATCATCATGACAGCTCAAACAATTAATTCTCATCAAGAAAAATATTCGGAGCAATCATTACAAAACGATGTAAAACTTTTAGTAGAACTAGCTAAGATTTTATTACCTCCATTAATATTGATTTTTCTTCAGCCTGATACTGGATTATGCTTTATCATTTGTTTTAATACATTGGTTTTATTAATGTGTTCAGGTATTAAGAAACAATATGTATGGGCACTTGCAGCATTAATAATATTTTTTATTGGAGGATTTTTCTTTTTATATTTTCAGTTTCCTGATGTTTTATCATCATTTATCTCAGCATATCGTTTACAACGTATTGAAGCATGGTTAGATCCAGAAAGCTACATCACTGGTAGTTCCAATCAGCTATATACTGCTCTTTTATCTCTTGGAAGTGCTGGATTAACCGGTTATGGTCTTCAAGCGAACATCATAGCTATTCCTGAAGCACATACAGACTTTATCTTTGCAGCAATTGGACAGTGTTTTGGTTTAATAGGTACAACATTTATTTTATTTATTTGTATGTTGATGGATTTATATTTGTGCAAGATTGCTTACAACACAAAAAATAAAACGGATCGATTTATAGTTATTGGTATTATTTCTATGTTGTTATATCAACAAATACAAAATTTAGGAATGATCGTTGGTTTATTACCAATCACTGGTATTACTTTACCTCTTATTTCTTATGGAGGAAGTAGTATTTTATCTTATTTTATCGCCTTTGGTATCATCATGAATATTTCTCCATTATCTAAAAACAGTATCGAAATACATGCTCCGAAGTTGAAAAAATTCAAAAAGTTAAAAAAATCAAGGTTATCTTTCAAGAGATAACCTTTTAATATAGATTCTTCAAACGTTTTAAATAAGAATACTTTCGATAGCGAGCGAATCGAACGTATTTATTTGAAGTGCTGATCAATATTTCCGATATACCGTTTAAATCAGTTTCCAAGTGATCATATCCAACGTGTGCTAAACTAAGATCTTCGCCCTTCACCAAAATTTTTCGATCAGATTTCATGATATAAGGAGATCGTAAGGAATGATGTGATTTATGAGCTATTGGCATAATTTCACAAAGCTGCAACACATTAAGTCCAGAATCAATTACAGCTCCCTGCAAAGCTCTGTTAATGGCAGTCGAACCAGCTTGTGTACTTACACAGATACCAGAACCTGTAGTGTGTTCAAAAAATTCACCATCGATATATACATCAAGTGATAATGTTTTTAATAATGATTCAATACGAACTTCGTTTAACGCATAAAAGGTTTCTTCTTTTTGCGATGAAGAGAATTTCAATAAAGGTGCTTTTTCTATATTACATTCATCTTGTCTAATATCATTTATAAATGCATCAATTTCTTTATCCGTATAATCGGTAAAAAAGCCTAATGTTCCAGTGTGAATTCCCACAAAAGATATATGATCCAATTTATCTAAATGTTCATGAATACTTCTTAGTAATGTTCCATCTCCACCAACAGATAAAACAAGTTCAAAATCAGATTTATCAAATTTCCATCCTATTTCTTCACATCGTGTACGTAAATAATCAGATACTTCTTTAGAATGATCATCTGGACGAGAAATAATCGTAAATCGCATCAATACCACTTTCCTTTCAATTAAAACCATTGTACCATATTTTATGGTAGGTGATTTAAATGGATAACTATATTGAAAGAGAATTAAAGATTTTGGTTAGCAAAGAACAATTTCAGAAAATCTTAAATTCATATGAATTTAAGAAACCAATCACACAAACAAATACATACTATGATACAAACGATCAAAGAATCAAACAAATGAATGGAGCATTAAGAATACGAACGATTGAAAATAAAAATATCTTTACTTTAAAAATAAGAAAAGATTCTATAACTCATTATGAATTTGAAAAAGAAATCCAAACATCCAATATCAATGAGATTGAGGATCCGGAAATTTTAGGTTGGATCAAGCAATATGATATTCCAACCAATATAAAACCGATTACATCATTTCAAACATTAAGATATACATATAATTTCGAACATGGACAATTATGCGCTGACATTACATCATATGAAAATCATATTGATTATGAATTAGAATATGAATATATTGATAATCATGATGGCATTTCGTTTTTTAACCATATATTAAACAAAATAAATACAAAATATGAAAAAAATTGCCCTAGCAAAATTGCCAGAGCAATGAATAATTAAAACTTATGTGTTAAACGATAGAAGAAGGATTTTGAATTATATTCTTCTTCTTTTTTCTTATATTCTTCTATTTCTTTTTTCATTGATTCAATAGAAGAATTTTCTTCTTTTAACATCTGATTTTCAGATTCTAATTTTTCAATTGTTTCCTCTTTTGACTTCTGTTCCAATAAGAATGTTTGTTGATGTTTTTCTAATTCTATCGCTAATCTTTCCTGATATAATTGTTCTATTTTTTGTTGAGATTTTTCTTTTTCTTCTATAATAGCTTTCAATTTATCATTCTCATACCGTAATTCCATCTCTACAGTAGATACTTCATGTTTTTCTTTTCGAAAATAATTTGATAATTTTTCTACCCCTTCTGCCTTTATAGTAATACGTCTTGTTTCTGGATTTTTATACTTCCAATCCTTATCTGGATAATCTTTTACTAATTTTGCTACTGCCTTATCTACTGTATTTCTTGATTTAGAAAAATGCTGGCAGATCTGAGAAATATCCATATCATAAAACACGTCGATTGGTTTTTCATTTTCTAACATGTCGATCCCCTTTCCTATGATTTTCATACATCAGCATTTTCTTTTCAAAGTTGATTATAGCATAATACTTTTTCTAAATCTACAACTTCATAGGAATTTCACATGTATTTTTCACATTTAATAATTCGTATAGGATTTTCTTACCTCTTTTTCATATTATTTTCACACTCATTTTTTTTATTCATATGAATCAGTAAATATTATTTTCTATTTCATATGATTTCATATTTCATACACTCTTAAATTCATATGAAATTAAGAATCCATTATATTTGTTTAATTATTTCATATTTAATTCATATGACCTGTCAGAATTTAATCATTATGATACATTTTGAATTATTTTAATAAAATATGATTTTCATATATATAAATCCTATAATTTTTACTATTCATATGATTTACACAAAAGTGTTCCTCCATGTGATTATATTTCATATATTAATCATATGATTTAGCTTATATTATATGAAAATAGATAATAAAATCATGTATTATTCATAAAAGTAAAGAAAATCGTATGATTATTCATAAATAATTCATACGATTAATAAGATATAGTTATTTTCTTCCTTCAAAAGCCTTTAATAGAGTATGTGCGTCTGTATAATCTAAATGTCCACCCATTGGTATACCATGAGCAAGCCTTGTTACCTTAGCTTTTCCATCTAACAGCTTTGTAATATATAAAGCAGTTGTTTCACCTTCTACTGTAGGATCAGTCGCAATAATCACTTCCTCTATGTCATTGTTTATTCTGTTTACTAATGATTGTATATTTAAATTCTCTGGTAATATACCTTTCTGAATATTTATTAATCCATTTAAAACATGATATACACCATTATATTCCTGCATAGATTCTATTGCAGCTATATCTTTAGGAGATTGTACAATACATATAACATTATGATTTCTTGTATCATTCATACAAAATTCACATTTATCTCCATCCGATAAATTACCACACACTTTACAACGTTTGATACCATCTTTTACAGCGGAAAGGGAAGTGATAAATTCATTTATCCACTCCTCATCCCAATTCAATGTAATAAAAGCATATCTTTCAGCTGTTTTTCTTCCTACGCCTGGTAATTTAGAATATGCCTGGATCAAATCTTCGAATTTTTTTGGATACATAATATCTATCACTCTTTCTAATCATTCACTATTTCAATGTTTGGAAACAATTCAATCATCTGTTCCTCTTCACTCAGCTTTTTCTCTTTATTAGATGAATTGCTTTTACTTATAATTACATCAACCGGTTCAGGTAATGTACCTTGAATCATTCTTTCTTTAAATTCTTCCAATACTCTTGTTTGTTGAATATGATCTATCGCAAATATTTTCTTTGCCTTTCCAAGAACTTGTTCCATAAAATCTTCAAACCCTTGGTTTAGCTGCATCTCATTAATTTCTTTTGCCTCTAATTCACTTCTAACTGCTACAACAATGTATTTATCTCCACTCGCAACAATGGTTATGTTACGTAAACTATTTGCATATTTTGCATATTCTAGATCTGATAAATACATATTTCTTTCATCCATTTTTGTGGTATCTATCTTTCTTTCTGTTTTATTAGCTCCTACCAGCAGTTGTAATATATATTCATCATTCAATATGATTTTACTATCCTTGTTTCCCACTTCTTTTAATGTTTCACGTGAAACATCAGAAATCGTTTCTGACTTAGAAATATCTGAATTTTCGCTATTTTTAGGCATTTTTTTATCAATTTCTGATTTTTCAGATGTTAAATCATATGATAAATCACTTGATTCGATGAAATTTTCTTCATTTTCTCCATCTGAATTATCTATTACTTCTTGAGCATTCTTAGGCTTTATTTCATATGAATTTGATATTGATTTTAATAAAGCTGTTTCTAAATAATCCAATATATTGGATGCATAGTTATATTTATTAAAAACATCCATTAATTCATTTAAAACATTAAAACGAAATGGGGAAGGGGATTTTAATAAATACTTTTCAATCACTTCTTTATGAGTATTACTGACGAGTTGTGAATTGTTGGAATAATCCAAAATTATACTTTCCTTTAACAAAGTTATAAAATCACTAGTCAATCTTTTAAGATCCATTCCTTTATCTGAACACTCTTGAATCTGCTGAATCAATGCATCTACTTCATGTGAGTATAAATGTTCAAACAATTTTCCTATATCCGAGGTAGTTAAAACTCCATAAATTTCTCTTACATTATCCACAGTAATATTAGATGAACAATACGCAATACATTGATCTAAAATAGATAAAGAATCTCTCATTCCTCCATCTGCCAATTGAGCAATCAAAGAAATGGCTTCTGGATCAATTTCAATTTTTTCTTCTTTACATACTATCGATAATCTTTTTTCAATGTCTTTTTGAGACACTTTATTAAAATCAAATCTTTGACATCTCGATATGATTGTTGGAATGACTTTATTAGGTTCTGTTGTTGCTAAGATAAACACGACATGTGCAGGTGGTTCTTCAATTGTCTTTAAAAGGGCATTGAAAGCACCTGTAGTCATCATATGAACCTCATCAATAATATAGACTTTATATTTGCCTTGCATTGGAGCATATTTTACCTTATCAATCAAATTACGAACTTCATCTACACCATTATTTGAAGCAGCATCAATTTCGATGATATCTGGATGTGAACCATTTTGTACCATTTTACAATTGATGCATTTTCCACAAGGCATATTTGATTCATCTTCGCAATTCAACATTTTCGCAAAAATTTTTGCAATTGATGTTTTTCCCGTTCCTCTAGGACCGCAGAACAAATATGCGTGTGCAATTCGATTTTGTACAATTGCATTTTTTAATGTTTGTATAATAGGTTGCTGACCAACAACTTCGTCGAAGTTGGATGGTCTATACTTTCTATATAGTGCCTGATATGCCATATTATCACTCTTTCTAATGTTTATATTATATCAAATGTATATTCATTTTTGTATGCACAAAAAAGACCAGTCCAATGACTGGCCAACTATAAAATGTTTGAATCAAATCATTTTAGTTTCTTTAATTTCATTCTTTTTTCCTTAAAAAAATCTTTTAAAAGTTTAGCACATTGCCCTTCAAGAATACCACCTATGTACTCAGGATGATGATTATATTCCCTTATATCAAACAAATTTGTACAAGTCTCAACGCTGCCACCTTTTGGATCATATGCACCAAATACTACTCTTTTTATTCTTGATTGAATAATAGCACCAGCACACATTGGACATGGTTCTAGAGTAACATATAAATCACATTCATCTAATCTCCAAGAATCCAATTTACGACATGCTTTTTGGATAGCTAATATTTCAGCATGTGCTATGCTTTGATTCATCTTTTCTCTTTTATTATATGCTCTTGCAAGGATCTTACCATCTTTTACGATTACACAACCAATTGGAACTTCATCGATTTCTTTAGCTTTAAGTGCCTGTTTGATTGCTTCTTTCATCATCTTTTCATCATTCATATGATCTTCCTTTATATAAAAAAACTACTACACATGATAGAGCATACTTAAGGCTGCTTCGTTCCCGACCTGACCTGATTCATAAGATATCATTGTAGTAGCTTATATATATTAACATAAATATGATTCAATTGAAAAGTATAAACTTATTTTTTGTGATACACTATAAGTAAAGAAGGACATACTATGGCTACATATGTAATGAGTGATATTCACGGTCTTTGGGATAAATTCGAAAAGATGATGAATCTCTTAAATTTAAAAGATAATGATAAAGTATATTTCCTTGGTGATGTCATTGATAGAGGAGCTGACGGAATCAAAATATTACAATATATTTTAAATGACCCTCATTTTACCTTATTGATGGGAAATCATGAGTATATGATGTACCAGGCTCTAGAAGAAGGAAAGGGAAAATTGGAAATCAACATGGAATATATTCAATGGGTTTTAAATGGAGCTCAGCCTACGGTCGATGCTTTTTTAGAACTTGAAGAATCAAGACAACAGGAACTATTCAGCACAATCAAAAATCTTCCGATTGCAATTACAAATCTTGTTGTAAATAATAAAACGTTTTACTTGAGCCATGGCTGCTATTCTGAATTAGAAAAAGAAGGAACTCTCTATTTAAAAGATATTGATGATCCTATTCTCTTTGTTTGGCAGCGTGTAGATCCAAATGAAGTTGTCTTACAAGATAGAATTCTTGTTGCCGGTCATACAATATCTACTTATTATCATGGAAAATATGAAATCTATCATAATAAATCAGATATCATACAATCCAATTATATTGATATTGATTGTGGCTGTTCCTGCAATAATGAAGATTGTCAGTTTGCTGCATTAAGATTAGATGATATGAAAACATTTTATGTGAAATAAAAAAGCTATTGGCATATAACCAATAGCTTTTTTTTATCCTATTTTTTTAGTTCCGCCCATATATGGCTGTAATGCTTCAGGAATCAATACACTTCCATCTTCCTGTAGATTGTTTTCTAAGAAAGCAATCAACATTCTTGGTGGAGCAACACATGTATTATTTAGAGTATGTGCAAAATATTTATTTCCTTTATCATCTTTTACACGAATCTTTAATCGTCTTGCCTGAGCATCTGTCAAATTAGAACAACTTCCTACTTCAAAATATTTTTTCTGACGAGGAGACCACGCTTCTACATCAACAGATTTACATTTAAGATCTGCCAAATCACCAGAACAACATTCCAAAGTACGTACAGGAATATCTAAAGTTCTAAAGAACTCAACTGTATTCATATACAATTTTTTAAACCATTCCATACTTTCTTCTGGCTTACAAACAACGATCATTTCTTGTTTTTCAAATTGATGAATTCGATAAACACCTCGTTCTTCTATACCATGTGCACCTTTTTCTTTTCTGAAACATGGAGAATAAGAAGTATATGTATAAGGAAGATCTTTTTCATCTAAGATCGTATCAATAAATTTACCAATCATAGAGTGTTCACTAGTTCCAATCAAATATAAATCTTCACCTTCAATTTTATACATCATCCCTTCCATTTCTGCAAATGACATTACACCATTTACAACAGAACTACGAATCATGTAAGGCGGAATAACATATGTAAATCCTTTATTGATCATGAAATCTCGTGCATAGCTGATAATGGCTGAATGTAGTCTAGCAATATCTCCCATTAAATAATAGAATCCATTTCCAGCTACTTTTCTTGCACTATCTAAATCAATACCACTTAATCTTTCCATGATTTCTGTATGGTATGGAATTTCAAAATTTGGAACAACTGGTTCCCCAAACTTTTCTAATTCTACGTTTTCTGAATCATCTTTTCCGATAGGAACACTATCATCGATGATGTTTGGAATCTGCATCATCTTATTCTTTACAGATTCACGAAGTTTTTCTTCTCTTTCTTCTAAAGCATCCAATTCTTCTGCAATCTCAGAAATTTGAGCTTTAATAGCTTCAGCTTCTTCTTTTTTTCCTTGAGACATCATAATTCCAATTTCTTTTGAAATTTTCTTTCTCTTAGAACGAAGATCATCTGCATGTTGCTGAGCTTGACGAAGTTCTTTATCTTCTTTCAAAACTTCACCAACCAAAGGGATTTTTTCATCCTGAAATTTTTTTCTCATGTTTTCTTTTACAATCTCAGGATTTTCACGCACAAATTTAATGTCTAACATTTCAATCCTCCTAAAATAAAAAAGAGACATTCCACCCTCTAAAGGGACGATGTCTCGCGTTGCCACCCTTCTTATCTTAATAATAAGATCTCTTGACATGATAACGGTATGTACCGGATTTTACTACTAAATTCATAAAACCACTCAAAGGTGCTTTTCAAATTGAATTTCATCGATATTTTCACCAACCATATCGTCTCTATGAAAAAACTCAATTTTACTTTTCCTTCTCAAAGCTTTTACTATATCTTTATACCATTCTTTTGAACTTTCTGCAAACAAATAGTAAAATATTCTATAGGAATATTCATATGAAAAGAGGAAAACACTATGATTCGAAAAATGAATTCATCTGATTTTGAAAAAGTTTATAAATTGGTATGTGATTTGGAAGAAACTTGTTTTGATCTTGATAAGATGAAAATAATCATGAATGAGCTTGTTCATACACACGATATTTTTGTTTTCGAAGAAAATGATGCTATCATTGGATATCTTGATTTAAAAATAGAATACCAGATGCACCATTGTGATAAAGTGGCAGAAGTTATTGAATTTTGCGTTGATCCTAAATATCGAAGCCAACATATAGGTGCAAAATTATTTGAATATGCAAAGGCATATGCTAAAGATAATGGCTGCGTTGTATTAGATCTAACAACCAACCAAAAACGTTACCGTGCTCATAAATTTTATGAAAACCATGGTATGAATCAAACACATTATAAATACACATTAAATTTAACAGATTAAAAAGAAGGTACCTATTCATATGAATAAGTACCTATATTTTATTCTTCGCTTTCTTCTTCCTCATGATCTACAAGAGTTACCTTAGTAACTTTTGCATCATCTGTCAGATTGATCAATCTTACACCCTGAGTATTTCTTCCGTAAATACCCACATTTTGTAAGCAAGTACGGATCATGATACCTGAACTTGATACGATCATAACATCTTCATCACCATTAACAGCTTTTACACTGACTAGTTTTCCAGTCTTTTCTGTAATATTGATCGTACGAACACCTTTTTTACCGCGAGATGTCAATCGATAATCTTCCAAGTAGCTTCGTTTACCATATCCATTTTCACTAATAGATAGAATTGTCTTTCCTTCATTCGATAAAGCTACACCTACAACTTCACTTCCATCACAGTTGAATCCTGTCACACCGGCAGCACTTCGCCCCATGACACGAATTTGATCTTCATTGAATCGTACAGCTTTTCCATTAGATCCTGCAATGATAATTTCATCTTTTCCTGTCGTTAATTTCACGAATGCCAATTCATCATCTTCTTTTAAACTAATTGCAATCTTACCATTACGATTAATATTCTCAAATTCACTAACAGAAGTACGTTTTACGATACCATTCTTAGTAACGAATAATAAGTTTTTAAATTCGATATCATTAAACTTATAATCTTTTGGTACAGGTTGTAAAGTTTTGATTTGCTCACCTTTTTCCAGTGTTAATAAGTTTACAATAGGAATTCCTTTTGAAGTACGAGAAGCGTTTGGTACATTGAAACCTCTCATTCGATAAACACGACCTGTATTTGTGAATAAGAGTAGATAATCATGTGTTGACATAGAAATCATTGTATCAATACTATCTTCTTCGTTTAACGTTAAAGACTTGATACCTCGTCCACCACGATTTTGAGCTTTATATGTATCAACACTCTGACGTTTTATATAACCAGATTCAGTCAACATTATGATTACATCTTCAACTGGAATCAGATCTTCATCTTCCATATCAAAACTTGCATCACTGATTTCAGTTCTTCGATCATCACCATATTTTTTATTGATTTCAGTTAGATCATCACGAATGATTTTTAATACTCGATCATGATTTGCGAGAATATCTTCCAAATCTGCAATTGTCTTCAACAATTCTGCATATTCACTTTCAATCTTATCTCGTTCTAATCCAGATAATCTTCTTAACTGCATCGCAAGAATTGCCTTAGCCTGTATCTGTGTTAATCCAAAAGCATCACAAAGTTCTTGAACAAGTCCTGCCTCATCTTTTTTAGAAGAACGAATTAAGTGAATAACTTCATCAATGTGATCCATTGCGATTTTTAATCCTTCTAAGATATGAGCACGATCTTTTGCCTTTTTCAAATCAAATTGTGTTTTCCTTACAACTACATCCACTTGATGATCAATATAATCTAAAATAATGTTCTTTAATGGAAGCTGTCGAGGACGCCCATTTTCCAAAGCAAGCATATTGATGCCAAATGATGTCTGCAAAGGTGTCAATCTAAATAATTGATTTAAAATGACTTCTTCCTGTACATCTTTTTTAAGCTCCATGACAATTCGAATACCTTCACGATTACTTTCATCATTTAAATATGTAACACCTTGAATAGCTTTGTCACGAATCAAAGATGCCATCTTTTGGATTAAGGTTGCTTTATTGACCTGATATGGAATCTCATAGAAAATAACACGTTTCTTACCATTTTCCATTTCTTCTACACGGTATTTAGAACGAATAATAATAGAACCGCGTCCTGTTTCATAAGCTTGACGAATACCTTTTCGACCTAAGATAATTCCACCAGTAGGAAAATCAGGTCCTTTAATAATTTCCATTAATTCAGGAACCGTAATATTTTCATCATCCATTACCGCAAAAATTGCATTAATCGTTTCTGTTAAATTATGTGGTGGAATATTAGTTGCCATACCTACCGCAATTCCCACAGATCCATTGATCAATAAATTTGGAATACGGCTAGGAAGAACTGTTGGCTCTGTTTCTTCACCATCATAGTTTGGTTCAAAGTTAACTGTTTCTTTTTGTATATCTCTCATCATCTCCATAGAGATCTTAGACATGCGCGCTTCAGTATATCGCATGGCTGCTGCACCATCTCCGTCCATAGAACCAAAGTTTCCATGACCATCAACCAATGGATAACGATATGAGAAATCCTGTGCCATTCGAACCATTGCATCATACACTGCAGTATCTCCATGAGGATGATATTTACCAATTACTTCACCAACGATACGTGCACTTTTTTTATGTGCGACACTAGAAGTAATATTCAATTGATTCATCGCATGAAGAATTCGTCTATGAACGGGTTTCATTCCATCTCGTACATCCGGTAAAGCTCTTTGTACAATTACAGACATTGAATAATCAAGAAATGCTTCCTGCATCTCTTTGGATATTTCAACATCTTCTATCTGGTCATATTTTTTAATTTCTTCCATTTCATGACCTCCTATTAATAGTCAAGTTTTGCGTAAGTTGCATTTTTGGTAATGAATTCACGACGAGGTTCTACATCTTCTCCCATCAACATATTGAATACATTATCTGCTTCCATCGCATCATCTATCGTAACTCTTTTTAATACACGGTTTTTTGGATCCATCGTAGTTTCCCATAACTGTTCTGCATCCATTTCTCCAAGACCTTTATAGCGCTGAATCTTATAACCATCTTTAAATTCTTCTCTTAATGCTGGCATTTCTTCTTCTTTATACGCGTATGCTATCTTTTTTCCTTTTTGAATTTTATATAAAGGTGGTTGTGCGATATATACATATCCATTTTCAATAACTGGTTTCATAAAACGATATAAGAATGTCAACATCAAAGTACAAATATGACTACCATCTACATCGGCATCGGTCATGATTACGATCTTATGATAACGTAATTTATCTAAATCTACTTCATCTTGTATACCACATCCAAAGGCTGTGATCATGCTGCGAATCTCTGCGTTTTCAAAAATACGATGTGTTCTGGCTTTTTCAACATTTAATATTTTTCCTCGTAAAGGTAAGATAGCCTGTGTTTTGGCATCACGACCTTGTTTTGCACTACCACCGGCAGAATCACCCTCGACAATATAAATTTCACATTCGCTGGCATCTTTGCTGGAACAATCCGTTAATTTTCCTGGCAAAGAACTGATTCCATCTAAAGCTGATTTTCTTCGTGTTAATTCACGTGCTTTTTTAGCTGCGATTCTTGCCTTAGATGCAACTATGGCCTTATCAACAATAGCCTTGGCATCGTTTGGATTTTCCAAAAAGAAACGTGTAATCTGATCTCCGGCAATATTAGATACAATTTTTCTTACTTCGGAGTTACCAAGTTTTGTCTTTGTTTGTCCTTCATATTGAGGATCTGGATGCTTAATGGAAATAATTGCGACAAGACCTTCTTTAACATCATCCTGCGACAAAGTTTCCTCTTTTTTGATCAAATTATTATTCTTTGCGTAATTATTAATAACACGTGTCAAAGCCATTCTGAATCCATCTTCATGAAAACCGCCTTCATGAGTATGAATATTATTACAGAAAGAATAGATTTGTGATTGATATCCATCGTTATACTGCAAAGCTACTTCAGCTAGTATTCCATCTTGCAGACCTTCTACATAGATAACCTTATCCGATAAAACCGAACGAGATTTATTCAAATATCGTACATATTCCATGATTCCACCTGCATAGTGATAATCCTCATGAACAAGTTCTTCTTCTCTTTCGTCTGTTAACGTAAGTCGAATATTTTTATTCAAGAATGCCAGCTGACGTAATCTCGAATTCAAAGTTTCAAAATCATAAACAGTTGTTTCTTTAAATATTTCTGGATCAGCCTTAAAACGAACCAAAGTTCCCGTTTCTTCCGTTTGACCAATGATTTTTAAAGGAGCTACTGTATTTCCACCATTTTCAAATCGTATAAAGTAAATTTTTCCATCCTGGTATACAGTAACTTCAAGCCATTCACTA
This sequence comes from uncultured Faecalitalea sp., assembly GCA_946408025.1. Lineage (GTDB taxonomy): Bacteria > Bacillota_I > Bacilli_A > Erysipelotrichales > Erysipelotrichaceae > Faecalitalea. Next base: position 19,927 of record CAMJQJ010000004.1, on the reverse strand, counting down.
AGAGCATTTACAACACTGGCACCAACACCATGTAGACCACCAGATACCTTATAAGCTCCGCCACCAAACTTTCCTCCGGCGTGCAAAACAGTCATAATTGTTTCAACAGCACTGATTCCTGTTTTTTCATGAATTCCAACAGGCATACCTCGTCCATTATCACGAACTGCTATGACATTGTCTTTTTCGATGGTCACATCAATTTGTGAAGCAAAACCAGCCAATGCTTCGTCGATTCCATTATCTACAATTTCCCATACAAGATGATGAAGTCCTCGTGAACTGGTAGAACCAATGTACATACCAGGTCTCATACGAACAGCTTCCAATCCCTCTAATACTTGGATATCATCTGCAGTATAAGAGTGATCTACTAAAGTAGCTTCATTCTCTAATTTTTCAAATTCTAGTATCTCCTGTTTTAAATTATCTTCCATGGTCTACCTCCTTTATAGAACCTTTTTCTATTTTATAAAATTTAACGGGTCTAGACCCAAAGCTTGATGGATCCATACATTCCGTTGTTGTTATAAATATTTGCATATTTAATGGCAATTTTTGTATTAACTGCTTCTTTCGTATATCATCCAATTCACTAAATACATCATCCAATAACAAAATCGGATATTGATGTGATTTTTCATAAATAATCTGCGCAAGTCCTAATTTTAATGCCAATAAGAAACTCCTTTTTTGGCCTTGGCTTGCGACATCATTGATATTGGAACCATTTAATAAAAATTGAATATCATCTTTATGGATTCCTAAATTGGTCTGATGATATAACTTATCTTTAGCTAAATTTTTTTGATATGCGTGAATCAAATTTTCTTCAAGGTTTTCATCAATAGAAACAAACGTTTCGTATTTAGCATCTATGATTTCTTTCTCACTGGAGAAAAAGGGATAAATTTGTTTTGTTTTTAATATCAGCTGTTCGATAAAATGATTTCTTTGATTCAATATGATTTTTTCATCTTGAATCATTTGATCTGTATAAATATCAATCAAAGCATCATTTATTTCATTTTGTTTGAGTGCAAGATTTCGCTCCTTCAATATCTTTTGATAATGAGATAAAGTTGTCGTATAAGTCTTGGAAAGTTTGATCAGTTCCATATCGATAAAACGTCTTCGAAACTTTGGAGACTGAGAAAAAATCATCATATCATCTGGACAAAACAATATCGCATTCACGATACCTACAAAATCAGAATATTTATTGACCGGATTCAAAAAGCGAAATAAATGCTTTTTATGATGTGAGACAACAACTTTTAAATGCTCATTTTGTTTATTTGACTCAACTTTTGCTTCAATGATCAAAGATTCATTTTCTTTCATTACCAAACTTGAAAGTTGATTGGTTCGAAATGAATGAAGATGACTTAAAAAATAAATCGCTTCGATCAAATTTGTCTTTCCCTGAGCATTTTTACCATATAGATAATGAATACAGTTGGAATCAAAAGAAAAAGAAGTGTTTTCATAGTTGCGAAAATGAATTAGTTTCAGCTGATTGACATTCATTCTACTTCAATACGAATTCCTTCTGTTTCCACGATATCACCAACGCGTATTTTTCTGCCACGTCTTGTCTCGATTTCACCATTGACAAAACAATCTACATTGGCAAGATATTCTTTTACTTGTCCTCCACTTGATACAACATCACATGCCTTCAAAAGTTGTTCAAGTTTGATATATTCATCTCTAAGCTTAAAATGCATTGAAAATACCTCTCTTTGCTTGTTTATTATACCATAAATAGGGGAATAGTGCGAATAATAAAAAAGGCTACAACGAGCCTTTAAACTAGTCATAACTGCGAATTGGCACAATTACCATAATTACAGAGTCATCTTCTGGATCATAAATCTTAATAGGTTTCATCAATCCGGAAAATTCTAATTTTACTTTTTCACTATTCAATGCCTTAATAGCATCCAACATGAACGTACCGTTGCAGGAAAGTGTAATATCTTCTCCTGTGTACTCACAATTTGTTAATACTTCATCAGAGTTTCCAATCTCACTTGAACTTGTTTTGATACGAGTGATCTCGCTTGAACATTCTAGTTTTATCAAATGAATTTTTTCATTTCGAATGAAGTTCGTACGATCAATTACACCAGCAAGTTCCTTAGAATCAATGACCATAGAAGAAATAAAAGAAGTTGGGATGATTCGATCAACATCCGGGAATGTTCCATCGATCAATCTTGTCTGAATGATCGTCTTATCAAAAATAAACTGAGCTTTTTTAGAATCTACATAAATATGAATTGATTCTTCATCTTCACTAATAGAACGAACCACTTCATTTAATGACTTGCTTGGAATCGTGATATTGAATTCATGATTAATTTGTAATGGTAAGACTTTACGAGCTAAACGATAAGAATCTGTTCCTGAACAATATAAAGAGTTATTTGAAGCTTTAAAGTTAACACCATTTAAAACAGGACGTGTGTCTTTATCGCTGCAGGCAAATGATGTCTGAGAAACAATATCTTTTAGATCCTGAGCTTTTAATACAAAAGAATTTGAAGGTTGAGAAAAATCAATATTAGGATATTCATTAGACTGAATACCATTTAAATTAAATTGACCATTATCACTTGAAATTCTCACTAAAGAATAATCAACTAATTCTAATTCAACCATAGTACAATCCATCTTACGAATAATTTCTAATAAATATTTGGATTCAATAACGATAGATCCTGTAGAATCAATGTCTAGCTGATTCAATTCACCACGAACGATCGTAGAACGAATAGATACATTAGAATCACTACCTGTTAAAATAATTTGATCACTTTTTACATCAATACAAATTCCTGATAAAGCAGGAAGGGGTGAGAAAACACTAATAGCTCTAGAAACAACACTTAACTTTTCATAAAAATATTTTCGATCAATTGAAAAATGCATAAAAATCTCCTTTTCTTTTTATATTCTTTATATAAGTAATAATAATAACTGTGTGGATTTGGGTAAAAATCCTTATATTTTATAATAAATTTCCTTTATTTAAAGGATAAATACTCGATTCAAGCATTGTGGATTGAATGTGGATTTATGTGGAAAACTTATTTTTTCTCCAACATCTCCTGTACTTTCTCAACTGCCATCTTAAAATTCACATCGTTCTTTATTAATTGACAGGCTCTTTCATAAGAGCTGGAAATGGTCGTATGATCGCGATTTCCAAGTTCCTGGCCAATTGAAATATATGCTTTATGAAGTAGTTCTCTAGAAAGATAAACAAATACATGTCTTGCGTTCATTAATTTTTTCTGTCGAGATTTACCTTCTATATCTTTATAGGTTAATCCATAGAATCTTGTGACAGCTTTTTTTATTTTTTTGATAGTTAATTCATCATTTTCATTGACAATAACTTCATTCATTAAGATTCGCTGGGCAAAATCAATATCAATAACGTCAGGGTTCTCTAAAGTAGCATTAAAAATCAATCGATTTAAGCTTCCTTCCAAATTTCTAACGTCATTTGAGAATTTTTGAGCTAAATAATCCAGTACTTCTTCTTCAATTTGGCATGCCTCTTCATTACCTTCGATTTTCTTCTTTAAAATAGCCTTGCTGGTTTCAAACTCTGGCTTTCCTATATTTATAGATAAGCCTGCGTTGAAACGAGAAACAAGTCTTGTAGGTAATCCATTTAATTCATTTGGATGCATATCGCTTGTGATAACAATCTGAGCACCTCGTGAAATCAGTTCATTATAAACTGTAAAAAATATCTCCTGACTTGATTCGCGTGTTAAGTTTTGGATATCATCAATCAAAAAATAATCATTTTGAACAAGTAATGATTTTACTTTATCTACAGTATTTCCATGAACATTCTTAGATTTCATCGCATCAATTAAAATTGATACCAAATCGCCACTATAAGCATAAAAAACATTACATTCTGGACGTTCTTCTTTTAAATAATTACCAATCGCGTGTAATAAATGGGTCTTACCTAAACCAGAATTTCCATAGATCATGATGGGATTAAACATGTGAGTTCCACGTTGATTACAACATGCTAAACAAGCAGCATAAGCTTCCTGATTTGATTTTCCTTCAACGAAATTTTCAAACGTATATTCTTCGTTAAATGTACATTTTAATAATTGATTTGTACGTTGTTGGATCTCTTCTTCAGGCATTAGTTTTTCCATATCTTTATATTGGATCAATTGGATGCTAATATCGCTGCCCCAAACTTCACTTAATACAGATGTGATCATGTTCTTGGTTTCTTCTTTATTTAGGATTGTTTTTGTGACCATAGAACGATAAGAAATATAGGCAATTGAGTTTTCAATTTTAAAAAGAGTTGTATTTTTTATCCAACGCAATGTATCTTCGGTAAAGAAATTTGATTGTTCAATTTGATCTAAAACTTGTTTCCAAATTACTTCATAGGAAGATAAGGACATAGTGGCACCTCTTTTCTACCTGAATATTATACACGAAATTGTTTTTTTAGAGAACTAATGAAGGATAATTAAAGACTTTTCCACATGGATTTCCACTTTTCCCCAATAATCAAAACAAGGAAAACTTTTAGGAATTGGGGAAAACTCAGAAAAACGGGGAAAACTCATGGGGAAAAGTCAATGTTTTACACTAAGTTATTAAGTAAAATTATGCTTTATATAAAGGAAATTTAGAACTTTTCCCCATGATTTAAAAAATGTATAAATTTAATAAAAAAAGTATAGGGAAAACTAGTAGGAAAACCATATTTATCCCCATTTTAGATAAATTTCATATTATTTTAGATAGGTATATATGTGGAAAACTTAAAAATTTAATTAGAATTCCACGTTAAATAGTGGTTGAGATTTTAATCTGTCTTTATTAGAATAGATTTGTTCGAATGGGTGATGGTTATGAATAATTTAAGATTTTCATTAAATATAGATAAAAATACGTATGAATCTTTTGTAAGTTCTCATATTATGTGTAATTTACTTCAAAGTTATGATTGGGCGAAGGTTAAAGATAACTGGGAACATTTATATACAGGAGTTTATGAAGAAGATAAATTGATAGCAACATCTTTAGTATTGATTCGTCATTTACCTTTTGGATTTACAATGTTTTATTTACCTAGAGGACCTATTTTAGATTTTGATAATAAAGATCTATTAACATATTTTTTTAATGAATTAAAAAAAGTAGCTAAAAAGTATCATTGTTTATTTATAAAATTTGATCCGGGTATTATTATTTCTAGCTTTCATCTGAACGAAGATAAGGAATATAAAGATTATGAAAGTCAGTTAGATAATATTTTGTCTTTAGGGGCAGTTCATTATGGATTTACGCAAGATTTTCATGCAACGATTCAGCCACGATATCATATGGTTGAATTCATAGAAGATTTTGGAATGGATACATTATCGAAAAAAGGAAAGAAGAATATAAAGACGGCACAAAAACAAAATCTGAAGATAAAATATGGGAATTTAGATTTATTGGATGATTTTGCAACAGTGATGAAATGTACAGAACAAAGAAAAAATATTCTTTTAAGAGGAAAAGATTATTACCAGCATTTATTAGAAACTTATAAAGAGAATGCATTTATAACCTTAGCTTATTTCCCTATTAAAGAAATGTTACATGATACAGAATTAAGATATGAAAAATGCATAGAAGATTTAAAAAAATGTCCTGAAAATGCTAAGAAAAAAAGATTTACTTTAGAAGAATTGAAAAACTCTTTAGAAAAAAAGATATCACAGTATTCTCAAGACCTTAATAAATACGGAGAAGAAGTTTGTGTAGCAGGCACTTTAAGTATTAAATATGGGAATACATCAGAAATTTTATATGCTGGAATGAATGATGAATTTAAAAGACTGATGGCACCTTATTTGACTTGGTATAAAACTATGGAAAAATGTTTTGAAATGGGATGTATTACAAGTAATATGGGTGGAATTGAAGGAAGCCTTAATGGTGGACTTGTTGATTTTAAAGAGATATTTTATCCTCGCATCAATGAATTTATTGGAGAATTCGATCTTCCTGTTAATAAATTTTTATACGGTATATCGATAAAATTATATAAAAAACGACAAAGTCAATTAAATAAATAAAAGAATTTAAGTTATTTTTAAGGAATTTTTTTTAGACTAAAATAGTCATAAAGGAGATTCCTTATTATGAATTATAAATTCGTAACTAAAATGAATAAAAAAGAATATGATTCATTTGTTCAGAGTAGTCATTATGTCAATTTGTTACAGAGTTATGATTGGGCATTGATCAAACATAATTGGAAACATATCCACACAGGTGTATATAAAGAAGGAAAGCTTGTAGGAGCTGGACTTGTACTGATAAAAGAATTACCTTTAAAAATGAGCATGTTCTATATACCAAGAGGGCCTATCTTAGATTTTAAAGATAAGGAATTGGTACGTTTTTATTTTGAAGAATTAAAGAAAGAAGCTAAGAAATATCATTGTGTATTTATTAAGTTTGACCCTATGATTCATGTCAATGATTACAAGAGTTATGAGGCAAATGATAATAAATATAAGGATACAGATCTGTATTTAAATATTTTTAAAGAAATTGGTGCTCAGCATCATGGATTTACGATCAATATTCATGAATCAGTACAACCAAGATTTTTGTCTAATGTGTATAATAAAGACGATTGGATGGAAAATCTTCCAAAACATACAAAAAGATTAATCAAAGATGCAGATAAAAGAAATGTAAGAATGATTTGTGGAAATACTGAACTTGTTGATGAATTTAGTCGTTTAGTTGAATTGACGGAAGAAAGAAAACATATTTCTTTAAGAAATAAAGAGTATTTTAAATTATTGATGGATACATATAAAGAAGATGGAGTTATCTTTTTAGCGTGTACGAATGTTTATCAATTAAATGAAGAAGTATCGAAAAAATATGAAGAATTAATGGAAGAAAAATCAAAAACACCAGAAAATGCGAAAAAGAAATTAAGAAGATTGCAGGATCAGTTGAATTCTATATCAAAAGATATGAATGAATATAAAGAGATTCTTGATGAATTTGGTTATGAGGATAAAGATATTGCGATTGCAGGAATCTTGAGTATTAAATATGGAAATATATGCGATATGTTATATGCAGGAATGGATAAAAGATTTAAGAAATTCATGCCTCAATATAAAGAATATGTAGAAAACTTCAAATGGGCATTTGATAAAGGATGTATTTGGAGCAGTATGGGTGGCGTTGAAGGAACATTGGATGATGGTTTAACTAAATTTAAAGATAATTTTAATCCAACAATCAATGAATTAATTGGAGAATTCGATCTTCCAGTGAACAAGATGCTATATAATTTATCTCAAATTGCCTATAAATTTTTAAAAAAATAAAAAAATCAAGAAATGAATTCAAGAATTTATTGACATAAACCGAGGTCTATGAAATAATAATTCAGCAATCTTATTTGAAAATTGAGGAAAAGAAAAGACTGAGGGGTGTAATTAAATATGAAAAGAACATATCAGCCAAGTAAGAGAAAACACCAAAAAGTTCATGGTTTCCGTGCTCGTATGGCAACTGTTGGTGGTCGTAACGTTCTTGCTCGTAGAAGAGCTAAAGGCAGAAAGGTTTTATCCGCATAGAAATCACCGACTTGGTGATTTTTTTGTCTAGATAGGAGGATATTCATGAAAAAAGAATTTCGTGTTTGTAAAAATTATGAATTTTCTTCTATCATTCAAAACCGAACCTATCTTAAATCATCGTCTTTTGTATGTTATTTTCAATCAAGAAAACAAGAACATGCACGTATAGGGATAAGTGTTGGAAAAAAATTAGGAAATGCAGTTTGTCGAAATAAGATAAAAAGACAGGTACGTAGTATGGTAGATGGTATTTTCGATTTTAATGAAGAATATGATTTGATTATTATTGTTAGACCCGCTTATCATAACAAATCTTATAAAGAAAATTTTGAAGAACTTAAGATCAATAAAGGACGATTAAAGAAAAAATTTAGAAAATGAGAGGTTAATGATGAAAAAATTCTTACAGGAAAAATCAAAGATTATCTTCCTATGTTTGTTCATCGTAATGACATGTACTGCATGTTCTAATCCACGTGGTACGGATGGAAAAACGAAGGTAGACGAAATCATTTCGAGTGAAAAAATAGAAGTTAAAAAAAGTCTAGTTAATGTAACAGATATTGAAGATAAAGATTTAGCAAAAGAATATAAAAAACTCGATGATGATGATATGATTACAATTGAACCAACAACTTTTAAAGATGCAATTTCGAATGGTTGGTTTGATGGATTGATCGTATGGCCAATTGCACAGATCATTAATACCATTGCTTCTTATACAGATGCGGGAATCGGTATTATTTTAACAACACTATTGATTCAGCTGATTGTATTTATGTTTACTCGTAAATCTCAGATGTCTAGTCAACGTATGCAGGAAATTCAGCCTGAGATTCAGAAAATACAAGATAAGTATAAAGATAAAACAGATGATCGTTCTAAAATGATGATGTATCAAGAAACTCAGAATATTTATAAGAAATATGATATTCATCCTTTTGGCTCTATTTTAGTAATGTTTATACAGTTACCAATAATGATGGGTATGTATTATGCAACAATGCGTGCAGCAAGCGTTGTGTATGGAAGTTTCTTTGGCATGTCATTTTCTGGAACTCCAATTGATGGATTTACAAAATTAGAGTTTGGTTACATTTTAGTTTATGTATTGATGATTGTTTGCCAGTTATTATCATTGAAGATGCCTCAAATTTTGAAAAAAATGCAGGATAAAAAAGATCATGTTAAACAGAAAAAATATGCTGAAAATAATCAGAATGGTATGATGAATACAATGAATACAACAATGTATTTTTCAACAGCCATGATTGCGTTCTTATATATTTCATGGCCAATTGCCATGTCATTCTATTGGTTAGTTTCATCAATTATCCGAATTATTCAGAGTGTTGTTCTTCATAAGATCATGAATAAGGACTAGGGAGGGCATATATGGTATTTGAAAGATTTACAGGAAAGACTCTTGAAGATGCATTAGCTCAAGCTGCAAAAGCTAAAAATGTTGAAAAAGAAGAGCTTCATTATACAGTTGTAGAAGAAAAAAGTGGATTTTTAGGAATCGGTAAGACTGTTGAAATTGAAGTTTATTGTAATAAAGATGTCGAGACTTTCATTTTAGAATATATTCAAACATATTTTGACAATGCTGAACTTGATGGAACTGTAGAACTAGAAAACGATAAAGGATTCTATCGTATTACAGTAAACACTTCAAATAATGCAATATTGATTGGAAAAGGTGGAAAATCTTTACAATCATTTAATCGTTTGGTAAAAGCTGCAGTAAGTGCAGAATTTAAAAAACGAATTGGTTTATTAATTGATGTTAATGGTTATAAAGAAGACCGTTATGAAAAAATTTGTAAAATGGCAGTACGAGTTGCTAAAGATGTACGTCGAACAAAAGTTGATGCAACTTTGGATCCAATGCCTGCTGACGAAAGAAAAGCAATTCATAATGCTTTAGCGAAGATGGCTGACATCTCGACAAAGAGTGAGGGTGAAGGCGAAGGACGTCGTTTAAGAATACTTTATACACCAGGAAAAGAAATAGAATAACGGGTAAAACCGTTATTTTTTCTTGTAGGAGGAAAACATGAAAATTATTATTGGTTTAGGTAATCCGGGAGTTAAATATGAAAATACCAGGCATAATGCAGGTTTTATGGTTCTAGATAAACTGGCTCAAAAATGTAATTTGGAATTTAATCAAGAAAAGTTTTCCGCATATTTTGCTAAAGGAAAAGTAAAAGGTGAAGATGTCATTTTATTAAAACCTACAACTTATATGAACAACAGCGGATTTGCATTAAGACAATGTCTTGATTTTTATAAAGTAGGTATGGAGAATGTAATTGTCATTTATGATGATGTAGATCTTCCTGTAGGAAAATTAAGATTACGTCAAAAAGGAAGTGCAGGTGGACATAATGGCATTAAGAGCATCATATCTTGTGGCTTTTCCAATGAATTTGATCGTATTCGCGTTGGTGTAGGCAAAGATGCCAAAATTCCTATGATTGAATGGGTTCTTTCTAAATTTAGATCTGAAGAAAAAGAAGATCTTGAAAAGGGTATAAATAATGCTGCAGATGCAGCGTATTATTCAATTGATCATGGTTTTGATATGACCATGAACCGTTATAATAAAAAGTAGGAGAATATGAACAATCAGGAAGTAATATTTGATAAGTTGAAAGACAATGAGGTTGTTAAAGAAATTCTTTTAAATCAAGATCATATAGGAAATTTATTTGATATGGAAGAAGCTCTTGTTTTGGCAACTGCCTTTAAACAAGATCACAAATCACGACTCATAGTCAAAAAGAATCGCTATGAAGCGCAGCAATTGTTCCAAAGATTATCTATGTTAGAGGAAAATGTGCTGCTTTTTGTCATGGAAGAGAGTTTAAGGGTTCAATCCATCGCATCCAGTCCTGAAGATCGAGAGGGTATGATTTATGCGTTGACAAAAATTGTTCGAAATGATGAACCAATGTTGATTGTTTGTAATACGGCTGCACTGTTACGATTTTTACCAGATGTAGAATATTTTAAAGAAAACTTAATTGATTTAAAAGTGGATCAGAGCTGCAGTATGAAAGAGTTAAGATCACATTTAAATCAGTCAGGTTATGTTAAAGTGAATTATGTTGATAAACCTTGTACATATGCTTGTCGAGGTGGAATTATTGATATTTTCTCATTAGAATATGATTATCCTATTCGAATTGAATTCTTTGATACGGAGATAGAATCAATTCGTTTCTTTAATGAACAAACGCAGAGAACCATTCGTTCAATAGATTCTGTAGAAATTGGGCCGGCAACTGATATTTTATTAACTAATCAGCAAATCGAGACAATTAAAAAAGCAGTATTTGAAAAGCTTGAAAAAGAAAAAAAATCTTTGGTCGATGATGCCAAAGAAATGTTGATTGATCATATTGAAGCAGATATGCGAGCTTTGGAAAATCATGATACAGATGCTTATTTATATCGATATTATTCTTATATTCCTTGTCATTCTATTTTAGATTATTTTGATGGGCAAGTTATCTTAAGCTCTAAAGAAGAAGTAGAAAAATATTCAAAACAATTAAATGAAGAAAATATTTCTTTTATCCAGGAACTTGTTCAAGATTATAAGGCTTTACCTAAATATACGATGTTTCATGATCTTTATGTTCTTTTAAAACAACAAGATGTTTTGGAATTTCATGAATTTTTGGATTTTGATCATCCTATCATATCCAATATTTTTCCATTGGAAAAAGCAAATCAACCTATATTAAATATTTTACAGGATATTGGACAGGAAAAAGTATATTTTGCCTTGGAGAAAGAAGATAAAAAACACATACAGAATATATTATTGGAAAATGACGATTTAAAATTAAATGTAGAATTTATTGATCCTATCTTTTATGAAGGCTTTGTTTATGAAGATATACGTGTTTATACAAAATATGAATTATTTCATCGTTCTATTCATCGAGCAAAATATCAGAAAACATTTAAAGATGGTCAAATTTTAGAAAACGTATTAGAGTTAGAGAAAAATGATTATGTTGTACATGAGCATTATGGAATTGGTCAATATTTAGGAATTGTTCAAAGAGTTCAAAATAATAAAACTAAAGACTATCTACATATTGTCTATAAAGGCGGAGATGAATTATTCGTTCCTTTAAATCAATTCCAATTAGTTAGAAAGTATATTTCTAAAGAAGGTGTTGGTGTTCAGCTAAGTCAGCTTGGCAGCAATAAATGGGAAAAGACAAAGGAAAAAGTAAATCAAAAAGTTGAAGAAATCGCAGGCCGATTAGTTGAATTATATGCTGCTAGAAATGAAAACATAGGTTTTGCCTTTTCAAAGGATGATGCGCTTCAAAAAGAATTTGAAGATTCTTTTGAATATGAGGCAACGCCAGATCAAATTCAGGCAACGGAAGAAATAAAAAGAGAGATGGAAAAACCGAAACCAATGGATCATTTATTGTGTGGGGATGTTGGTTTTGGTAAAACCGAAGTCGCGATGCGATGTGCTTTTAAGGCAGTTTCCAATAATAAACAAGTGGCTTTTCTTTGTCCTACGACCATTCTTTCGATGCAGCATTATCAAACATTAAAGAAACGTTTTGAAAATGTTGGTGTGAATATAGCCTTGGTGAATCGATTTGTTGAAAATTCAAGAATCAAGGATATTCAAAAAGGATTGGCAGCAGGTACGATCGATATTGTTGTCGGTACTCATAAACTGCTTAATAAAAATTTTAAATACAAAGATTTAGGATTTTTGATCATTGATGAGGAACAGCGATTTGGTGTGGAGCACAAAGAAAAAATCAAAGAAATGAAAAATTCTATTGATGTTCTTGTATTAAGTGCAACGCCAATTCCTAGAACACTACAAATGTCATTAATTGGTGTTCGTACGATTTCACAATTGAGTACACCACCAGCTCAAAGACATCCAATACAAACATATGTAATGGAAAAGAAAGGCAGTGTAATCAAAGAAATCATTCAAAGGGAATTATCTCGTGGAGGGCAGGTTTTCTATTTATATAATCGTATCTCTAACATCTATATAACCGCTAAAAATTTACAGGCAGATTTTAAAGATGTGGGAGTTGCAGTCGTACATGGACGAATGGATAAAGAAGAAATTGAAGATACAATGGTGGATTTTGCGAATGGTAAATATAAAATTCTTGTTTGTACTTCTATTATTGAAACAGGATTGGATATTGCCAATGCGAATACGATCATTATTGAAGATGCGGATCGTTTTGGTTTATCACAGTTGTATCAGATCCGTGGACGTGTAGGTCGAAGAGATAAAATTGGATACTGTTATTTAATGATACAGCCTCAAAAAGAATTGACCGAAATTGCGCAAAAGAGATTAAAATCCATTAAAGAGTTTACCCAACTAGGAAGTGGATATAAGATTGCGATGCGTGATCTAACAATACGTGGAGCAGGTGACATGTTGGGGGCAAGTCAGTCAGGGTTTATTGATCAAGTTGGTTTAGATATGTATCTTGAATTGTTATCAAATGCGATAGCTAGAAAACAAGGTAAACCAATTGAGCCAAAGAAAGAATTAAAATATGCTAATGTGTCTTTAGATGGATTTATACCGGAGCAGTTTACGGACAATGATGGTGATAAACTTGAAATGTATCAAACAATCAGTAAGATTTCATCTTTAAAAGAGTTGGATGCCTATCAAAATCGTATCAAAGATTTGTTTGGTAAGATTCCAAAACAAGTTAAGCTACTATTTGAGCATAAGAAATTAGATTTGTTTGTGAATATGCCTGGAGTAAAGAATTTGAAAGAAAATGATACACAAGTTATTATAACTATGAATGAAATATGGACGAAACATTGTAATGGCGTAAAATTATTTGAAGCTATGAATGAAATTAGTCCCAAGATTGGATTACGATTAACCAATGGAATGATTGAGATTTCAATTATGAAGAAAAAGAAATATACAGATTTATTAAATAAAGTAATTCAAAATTTACAGGAGAATGATTATGCGTCTAGATAAATATTTGAAGACAGCCAGGATATTAAAAAGAAGAGAAGCTGCTAAGGAATTGGCTTTAGCTGGACGTATTTGGGTCAATGATAGAATCGCAAAGCCAAGTACAGAAATAAAAATAGGAGATCAAATTCGTTTGCGTTTTGGATCACGTATCTTAGAAATAAAAGTAATAGATATTCAAAAACAAGTGTCTAAACAAAATGCAGCTTTATTATTTGAAGTGATAAAAGAAGAAAAAATAGAGGAAGAAAATGATTGAGGTCGTTTGTGGTGCTTTGATTCACAATAAAAAAGTTATGATAGCACAAAGAAATTATGGAAGTGCAAAAGGAAAATTTGAATTTCCAGGTGGGAAAGTAGAGAACAAAGAAACTTTAAAAGAAGCGTTGATTCGTGAATGGAAAGAAGAATGTGGTATCACAATTGAAAATATTCAGTTTCTTGAAGAAAGTATAGATTATCAAGATGGAAAAACCATTCATTTAACATGTTTTGTTTGTTCCAGTAAAAAGATTCCAGATAAACCTAAAGTACATTCTCAGTTTATTTGGACTACACCAGAACATATCTATGATCATGACTTTTTTGAATCCGATAAGATTCTTGTAGAGAAACTAAAGGAGAAATGGCCATGTTTGATAGAACAAATGAAATAAAAGTATTAAGAGATCCTATTCATGGATATATTCATGTAGAATATCAGGTGATTTGGGATTGTATCAATTCTAGGGAATTTCAGAGATTACATAGAATTCATCAGCTTGGAGGCGATTTTCAAGTGTATCATACTGCAGAACATTCTCGTTTTGCACATAGTTTAGGTGTATATGAAATAGTTCGCCGTATGACAAGTGAAATTCCTTCAATTTGCGAATCTATTAATGAATTTGAAAGAATACAAGTTCTTTGTGCAGCGTTATTACATGATTTAGGACATGGACCATTTTCACATTTTTTCGAAAAAATAACCTATCGAAATCACGAGGAAATTACAGTAGATTTAATTTTGGATCCAAATACAGAAGTTCATAAGTGTTTGATAAAAGCTCATAAAGATTTGCCTCAAAAAGTAGCTATGATCATTGAACATAGACATGAAAAAGAAGTATTAAATCAGATTATCAGTTCTCAATTAGATGCGGATCGAATGGATTATTTGTTAAGAGATGCCTATGAAACAGGAACTAGCTATGGTACTTTTGATTTGGAAAGAATTTTAAGAACGATTCGAGTCAAAGAGGAAAAACTATGTATCAAAGAAAGCGGTATGCATAGTGTAGAGGATTATATTATGGCTAGATATCATATGTATTGGCAGGTATATCTTCATCCAGATGCAAAATCATATGAAATTCTGATTGAATTATTCTTTAAAAGATACAAAGAAATTAATGAAACTATTGATGTATTTGAAATTTTTAGAGAAGGGCATATCATTACAAATGAAGAGTTTATCTTGATGGATGAATGTCGTATGTTCTATGGATTTCAACAAGCTCTTTTTAGTAAAGATGATATTTTAAGAGATTTTGCGACAAGGATATTGGATAGACATTTGTTTGGATGGATCGAAGATCCAAGCATTGAAGAAGAAAAAGTAGTGTTGGATCGTATAGAAAATAAAGAATATTACTTCTTAAAAACTAGAAGTTCTTCTAAAGCATATCTTCCTTATCAGGAAAAAGAAAATAAACAGACAATTTGGATATTAACGCAAAAAAATGAATTGAGACCATTATCTCAATGTAGTGAGATTGTAAAAGCTTTATTAAAAATGAAAGCTCAAACAAAAATGAGGATCTATTTTTCAAAATAGATCCTTTTTTTATATAAATACATATTTTTTCATACGATCAAATGCTTCTTTTACTTTCGTTAGAGGAAGAGCAAGATTAATACGAATATGTGTATTTCCTAAAAATTGTCTTCCGTCTTGCCAACCGATACCAACATCCCATCCAGAATTTAATACATCTTCAAGCGTTTTATTGGTTGATTCAAGGTATTCTTTACAATCAATAAACAACATGTAAGTTCCTTCTGGTCTTGTACATTGAACCCCTTTCAGTTCACTATTGATAAAATGGATAGCGTAGTCCACATTTTTTGATATGACTTGGTTTAATTCATCTTTCCATTCTTTTCCTGTATTGCTATAGGCGCCTATAAGAGCATGCATACTTAAGACATTCATTGAATTATAATGTGATTTACTAGATTGAGCTCTGACTCTATCTTTAATATAAGAATTATAAATTACATGATAACTTCCAATCAATCCAGCTAGGTTAAATGTCTTGCTTGGAGCATAAAGAGCAATTGTTCTCTTTTTAGCATCTTCATTGATTGATTGTAGTGGAATATGTTTGTTATCATTCAAAATAATATCAGACCATATTTCATCTGAAACAACAATACAATCATTTTGTTTATAAATTTCCATAGCTTTTGTTAGTTCGTCTTTGGTCCAAACACGTCCACAAGGATTGTGTGGAGAACAGAAAACAACAAAATGTATTTTATATTGTTTAATTTTTTGATCCATATCCTGATAATTCATACGCCATATCCCATCTTCATCCTGGATCAAATTTGAGTAAATGATATTTCGTCCAGCATTTTTAATGGAATTAGTAAATCCAATGTAACAAGGAGAATGCAGTAATACATAGTCTCCAGGAGCAGTAAAAGCTTCTAAAGCACTGATCAATCCTCCCAAAACTCCATTTTCATAACCAATATTTTCTTTTTTTATGTCTGAATTATGATGTATTTTATGCCAGCTAATAATTGCATTATAATATTCATCACTATTTTCGAAATAACCAAATAATGGATGTTTTAGCCTATTTTGAACTGCTTCTAAAATAGAAGGAGCAGTTTTAAAATTCATATCAGCAACCCACATAGGAATGAAATCAAAATCTTTCTTGGGCTTTTTAGGGCCTGTTGGACTTTTTCCGATTCCATCGATTGCAATAGCATCTTTGCCACTTCGTTCAATTATTTCATTAAAATCAAATTTCATATTAGTTCTCCTTTGATAAACATAATAATTATAACGCAATTCAAATTATTTGTGATAAAGTATAAATATAGTGAGGTAAATAAAATGAAAGATGTATTTATCGTAAATCCAAATTCAGGTAGGAATGATCAATATCATTTAATGAATGAAATTAAAGAGCATTTTCAAGGAAAAAGAATCATAATTGAAAAGACAAAATTTCCAGGCCATGCGACACATATAACTCAAAAATATGCATTAAATACAACTGAACCTGTACATATTTTTGCATGTGGGGGAGATGGAACACTACACGAAATAGTAAATGGAATGGCAGGATGCAAACATATTAGTCTTTCAATCATTCCAATTGGAACCGGAAATGATTTTATAAAATCATTGAAAGGTTATCAAAAAAATGATTTTTTTGATTTATCACGATATAATGAGCCGGTTAAACAAAATTGTGATTTGTTAAAAGTAAACGGAGAATATGCGATTAATACTGTATCTTTTGGTTTTGATGTAAATGTTGCAAAACACGTTAATCATTTTAGAGATAAGATTTCTGTTGGAGGAATTGTTCCATATTATTTAGGAATGTTGGCGAGTCTTTCTAAACCATTAGCGCAGGAATATAGAATACAAATTGATGATAAAAAATATCCTAGTGACAAGTATACTTTTGTTGTTTTTTGTAATGGAAAATATTATGGAGGCGGATATAAACCATGTCCCGATGCTAGAATTGATGATGGAAAAATCGATGTTTGTATGATTCGAAATGTAAAACGAACACAAATTGTTGGTTTAGCAAAAAAATATGAAAAAGGACTGCATGTAAATTATTCAGAAATAGTAGAAATGAAAAAAGGAAAAGCTATTCATATGGATACAAATAATAAAGATGTGGATGTAAATTTAGATGGGGAAATACGTTCAATGAAAAATCCAACTGTTGAAATTTTGCCTGGAGCTATTCAACTTCTATTGCCAAGAAAATAGTATAATGATAGAATAAGCTAAATTTAATATATATATAGGAGGAAATATGGACTCGGAAATAGGGATTCAAATATTTATATTAGTTATATTATTGTTGTTGTCAGGATTTTTTTCTTCAGCAGAAACCAGCTTAGTTGCTGTTAATAAAATTCGAATGCGCACTTTGAGTGATGAAGGTAATTCAAGAGCAAAAATGGTTCTTGATATTTATGATAATCAAGCTAAGATGTTAAGTGCTATTTTAATTGGTAATAATTTAGTAAATACATTTGCTGCAAGTATTACTGCTACGATTGCTTATAATTTTGGTGGAGCTGCAGTTAGTATTGCAACATTTCTCATTACCTTATTGATCCTGGTTTTTGGAGAGATTACTCCTAAAACATTAGCTACAGATCATTCGGAAAAAATGGCATTGATTTATGCTCCAATTATTAAAATGTTAATGACAGTATTGACTCCAGTCATTTTCTTTATCAACTTATTTAGTAAAGTAATTTTAAAAATTTTTGGTGTTAATAAGAATAAGTCTAATCCATCTATGACAGAAAGTGAGCTTCGTACAATTGTTGATGTTTCACATGAAGAAGGTGTTATTGAAGAAGATGAAAAGGAAATGATCAATAATGTTTTCGATTTAGGTGATGCGAAAGCAAGAGAAGTTATGGTTCCAAGAGTTCGTGTTGTCATGGCGGATATTACTAGTTCGTATGAAGACTTAATTGATATCTTTAGGGAAGAACAATTTACTCGTATTCCAATTTATAAAGATTCAATTGATAATATTGTCGGTTTGGTTAATATGAAAGATCTTTTATTATATCGTGATTTTAATCATTTTAAGATTGAGGATATATTAAGAAAACCATATTTTACATATGAGAATAAACCTGTATCTGAATTATTGCTGGATATGAAAAACGCAACTTTTAATCTAGCTATTGTAATGGATGAATATGGTGAAATGGCAGGAATCATTACTTTAGAGGACATAATTGAAGAAATCGTAGGAGATGTCCACGATGAGTATGATGTCCATGAAGAAAAGAATATTCAGAAAATTGACGATAAAACATATGAAGTTAAAGGATTTATTAGTTTACATGATTTAAATGATGCTTTAGATTTGGATTTGGATAGTGAAGATTTTGATTCTATTGGTGGTTTTGTTATTGACAAGTTAGGAAGGCTTCCAGAGGTAAATGATGAAATTGAATTGGAAGATGGTACGAAACTACAAGTAAAAGCAATTGAAAAAAATCGTATTGAAGATATTTGTTTAAGACTTCCGTAAAAATTTTAAGAGATGTTATCTATAGTTTTATTAGATAACATCTCTTTATTTTTCTTCTATGGTTCTAACAATATAATCATTATAGGCATTTGCAATGCATTCTGCGATAAGTTCCTGATTGGAAGTTTTTTGAAGATCTTCACATTCTTGAGGATTTGTGATAAAACCAACCTCAAATAATATGGAAGGAATATCTAAATTATCTACGACATATAAAGGAGAAGAGTCTGTATATTCTAAACCACGATTATATAGCCATCCTTCATTGGTTAAATTGTTATCCATTGAATTTGCAATGGTTTCACTTACAGGATCATTTGAACGGATAAAGGCATTATATCCATATGCTGATGTATTTTCACTTGCGTTTAAATGGATAGAGAGAAAAAAATCTGCATTTTGTTCATTTGCAAAAATAACACGACCAATTAAATCATCTTCTTCGTTATCTGCCCAATCAACAGTATCATCCGATCGAGTGTATACCACATTGATATCAGGATTTAATTGTTTTAGTTTTCTTCCTGTTCGAAGAGCGATTGAAAGTGTCAAATCTTTTTCATAACTTCCATCATATCCAATAGATCCTACATCATATCCTCCATGCCCTGGATCAATCACAATGGTAGCAATATATTGGTGTTCACGAAATAAACTGTATCCAAAATATCCAGAGAATATCAAAGCGAAAACAACCAATAGCGTTAAGATAATTTTTCCTGTATAAAATTTATTCTTTCTATGTTTCATGTAGTTATTTTATAAAATAGGTGTGTGATAATTATGTGAATGAAAAAAAGAGCACTTTAGTTACGTGCTCCAAATATTGCAGATCCGATTCGGACAGTGTTAGAACCATGCTTGATTGCAAGTTCATAATCATTAGACATACCCATTGACAAGGTATCTAATTGATACAAATCTTT
>CAMJQJ010000003.1 GCA_946408025.1 uncultured Faecalitalea sp. | reverse complement strand
ACCACCGAGATCTACACTCTTTCCCTACACGACGCTCTTCCGATCTCCTCCTTGACAATTTCTTTTAATTCACTAAGATCCATGATGATACGACATGGTTTAGCTTTTTTAAGCTGTTCGATTTGTTTGGCATCATTACTGAAACCAATCGAATAAGCCGCCATATCTTTTGCTGCCATGACATCTGCTGCATTATCACCCACATAAATCGTATTGTCATGTCCAGTATGCAACAAAACTGTCGCTTCAATCAAGCCAGATGCACTTGGTTTTGGTTTAGGCAAATCTTCTTTCCCCATGATCACTTCAAAATAAGGATATAGTCCGGAAGTTTTTAATCCTTTTTCAACCATGACATGTCTTTTGTTGGATACAACCGCAATTTTGTATCCTTGATCATACAGCCACTTTACCGTTTCCTTAGCATGATTAATCGGCTTTAAAAGTTTATCATGCAATTGTTTGTTGATTGTCTGATATCGTTCAATAATTCTGTTAACATCTTTTTCTTCAAAATATTTAGAAAAAGTAGTTTCTAAAGTTGGACCAAAAAAAGAATAGAGCTCTTCATTTGATAATACATAATCAGGCTTTTCTTCTTTAAACACTTGTCTAAATGTTTCAAAAACAAGTTCCCTTGAATCAATTAATGTTCCATCCAAGTCAAAAAGAATAACTGGTCTTTTATATAAGTGAAATGCTTTATGAAGAATACCCGACAATCCTAAAACACCCATGATGATCATGAACAAAGAAACTAGCTGCGCCACACGAATCGGTCCAAACATCAAAGAATCTGTTCGCAAACCTTCTATAAAGAAACGTATTATTCCATACCAAACCAAATACATAAATGCACAATCACCATGGCGTTTGTAAAATTTTTTTCGGAATATGAAATAGATAAATAAAAATCCAATTAAATTACCGACACTTTCATAAAGAAAAGTCGGTTCATGATAAGCACCATTGATATACATTTGATTTTTGATGAAAGATGGAAAATGATCATAAAAACTCTCTGGGACAATTCGGCCAAAAGCTTCTTGATTCATAAAATTTCCCCATCGACCAAAAACCTGACCAATCATTACACTAGGCAAGATTGCATCCGCCATTCTAAAATAATCCACATTTCTTTTTCTAAAGAAATAAATGCTATATAAAAGTCCGGCGATCAGCCCCCCATGTATAGCCAATCCTCCATGCCAAATAGCAACAATTTCATTTAAATGTGTAGAATAGTATCCCCATTCAAAAATCACATAATAAATTCTTGCTCCTAAGATTGCGATAATAAAAGTCGGGATGATGTAATCTTCCAGCATTTCTTTAGCATAACCCCATTTTTTAACTGTTCTTTGAGCTAACATGTATCCTACAAAAGCACCTGTTAGAATCAAAACAGCATACCATGTGATTTTCAACGTTCCAAAAGAGACAAAAACTTTAGTACTTTCAAAAAAATGCATATTACTCTGTCTCCTCTTTGTTTAAGGCAATCTGCGCTAAGACTCTTTCTTCAAATTCCTTTGCGGAATCCAAACCTTCTTTCAACAACAAGAAATTGGTAACAGCAGATTCAATTATCGTAGACATTGGGCGTCCAGAACTTACCGGAATACGAATACGCATGATTTTGACACCTAAAATATCTGCATACTCTTTTTCTTCAATTCCTACACGATCATAATCATGATTACTGTCATAAGGCTCTAAATCAATTTGCAGTTCGATTTCAGTTCTTCTAGCATAAGAACCAACACCAAACATACGCCCAACATTGATAATTCCAACACCTCTCAACTCCATAAAACCTTCTAAAAGGGGAGCTGTTTTCCCAATTAACGTGTTGTGCATTGCATAACAATCTACACGATCATCCGCCACGAGTTGATGTCCTCTTTTTATTAATTCTAAAGCAATTTCGCTTTTACCCATCCCAGATTTACCTGTAATCAAAACACCAACACCATGTACTCTGACAAGTTCTCCATGCAAAATAACAGATTCCGCAAGACACTCATCTAAATAATTCGTTACAGAAACAACAACCACAGTTGTTTTTTGAGTTGTTTTAAAAATTGGGAAATTTTTTCTTTGTGCAATTTCTTTTAATACTTTTGGACACTCAAAACCATGCGCGATAATTATACAAGGCGTATTATCATTTGTTAAAAACTCGAAACATCGTCTTTGCGATATTTCATCCATTTCTTCTTCAATATAACCCATTTCTTTCTCGCCCAAGATTACGAGCCTTTTTGTTTGTGAGTCAGGAAAATATCCAGCTAACTCAAGTCCTGGCCTATTTGTGTCCGGTAAAGTAATTGGACGTTCTAATGAATTCGCATCTCCACAGACAATATCCCACATAAATTTCTGTGCCAAATGTTTTACAAATACTTTATTCATCGACTCACTTCCTTTCTAATAACGGCTTTAAATAAAGACCTGTATAACTTTCTTTACATTCTGCGACCTGTTCCGGAGTACCTTGACAAACAATTGTACCGCCTTCATTTCCACCTTCAGGTCCCATATCAATAATATAATCTGCACATTTGATAACATCCAAATTGTGTTCAATGACAATCACTGTATCGCCATGATCGACCAGTCTTTGAAGCACTTCTATTAATTTCTTCACATCATCAGAGTGTAGTCCTGTTGTCGGTTCATCCAAAACAAATACTGTTTTGCCAGTTGCCTTTTTTTGTAATTCACTGGCTAATTTTACACGTTGTGCTTCTCCACCAGAGAGTGTCGTTGCACTTTGTCCTAGCTTTATATAAGATAAACCAACATCATTCAGTGTTTGTAATTTATGCTTTATTTTTGATACATTTGAGAAAAAATCTAACGCTTCTTCAACTGTCATTTCCAATACATCTGCGATATTTTTCCCTTTATATTCTACTTGTAATGTTTGTTCATTATATCGCTTACCTTGGCATTGATCACAAGGAACATATACATCAGGCAAAAAATGCATTGATATCCTTAAAATACCATCACCCTGACAGGCCTCACATCTTCCTCCTTTAACATTAAAAGAGAAACGACCTTTATCATATCCTAATAACTTTGCTTCCTTTGTTTGTGCAAACAAATCACGTATGTCATCAAAGACACCTGTATATGTTGCTGGATTAGAACGAGGTGTCCTGCCAATTGGGTCTTGTCCAATTTCAATGATCTTATCTATGTTTTCCAATCCTCTTATTTCTTTACATGCCCCAGGTTTGATCCTTACTCTTCCCAATGCATGCTGTATACCATGCGTTAAGACTTCTGTAACTAAAGAGGATTTTCCAGATCCGGAAACACCAGTTACAACATTCAGTGCACCTAATTTAAAAGTGGCATTGACATTTTTAAGATTATTTTGTGTAGCTTTTATTATCTTTATTGTTTTTTTATTTCCTTTGCGGCGAACCTTTGGAACTTCAATTCTTTTTCTTCCGCTTAAATAAGCTCCTGTAATAGAGTTTTCATCTCTCATAATTTCTTCAGGCGTCCCTGCAGCAACTACATTTCCACCATGCACTCCAGCTCCAGGTCCAATATCCACGATATAATCACTAGCACGCATGGTATCTTCATCATGTTCTACAACGATCAATGTATTACCTAAGTCACGCATCTCTTTTAAAGCATCGATCAATCGGTCATTATCCCTTTGATGAAGTCCTATACTTGGTTCATCTAGTACATACATCACTCCTGTCAATCTAGAGCCAATCTGTGTAGCTAAACGTATTCGTTGCGCTTCCCCACCGGATAATGTGGAGGCCAAGCGATCCAAAGTTAAATAACTTAATCCTACATGATTCAAAAAAGATAATCTATTCTTGATTTCTTTGATCACCAAATCTGCAATTTTAGCCTGAGTCGGTGTCAACTCTAATTTATCCATAAATTCTAAAGCTTCTTTAACACTCATACATGTCCATTCATATATGTTTTTTCCGGATACTTGCACGCTTAAAGCCTGTTCGTTTAATCGAGCTCCATGACATACTGGACACGGAGAATCGGTTAAAAATGAACCATACCACTCTCTAGACATAGATGAAGTTGTTTCCATATATCGCCTTTCAATAAGTGTACAAACCCCTTCAATAATCTCTAATTTTGTTGAGGTATTTCCACTTCTCGATTCAAGCTTATACGCAATTGGTACATCAGAGCCGTATAGAATATAGTTCAATTGTTTCTTAGGTAAATCCTTTAGTGGTACATCCATGTCAATATCATAGTATTTGATCAGAGCATGAATCCTTTGCCATTCCAAGTTTTCTGTGTTCACGATATTCTTATAATAATGAATACCGCCTTGAGAAATTGATTTGTTCCAATCAGGAATCAATAAATCTAAATCAACTTTTTGTGTAATACCTAATCCTTTACATTCAGGGCAAGATCCAAAAGGTGCATTAAACGAAAAAAGTTTAGGCTCAAGTTTAGGTACAGAAAAGCCACATACTTTACACGCATAATTGCTCGAAAATAATATTTCCTCCTCTTTTGTTAAAAGGACAGCTAATCCATCACTTAATTTTAGAGCTGTCTCCAAAGAATCGTGAAAACGTGATCGATTATCAGCTTTAACAATTCGATCCACAACCACATCAATAGAATGCTTTTTGTTTTTCTCTATATTTTCAATCTCTTCCAAATAGACAATTTCTCCATCTAAGCGAACACGAACATATCCTTCTTTTATAAGTTTATCAATCAAATCTTTATGTGTTCCTTTTTTTCCTGATACAACCGGACTTAAAATCGTACATCTTGTTCCATCTGGAAGTTCCATGATCTTATCAATCATTTCTTTTATTGTGGAACCTGTAATTGGTTCATGATGATGAGGACAATAAGGTACTCCTATCCTTGCATACATCAATCGTAAATAATCGTAAATTTCAGTTACAGTACCTACAGTAGAACGAGGATTATTGGAAGTTGTTTTCTGGTCAATCGCAATAGCTGGAGATAAACCATCCATTTGGTCTACATCTGGTTTTTCACTATTTCCTAAAAATTGTCTTGCGTAAGCAGACAACGATTCCATATATCGACGTTGACCTTCAGCATATATTGTATCAAAAGCTAAAGAAGTCTTTCCGCTCCCAGAAACTCCGGTCATAATAACCAATTTATCTTTTGGTATTTTTATATCTATATTTTTAAGATTATTTTCACGAGCTCCTTTTATAGTTATATATTTTTCTTCCATAAAGCCTCCTTTGAACGCCTAATATTATATCACATTCAATACATTATATAATATTTTTGATATGGTTTTAGTCCATTCTGAACTAAAAAAGTAAGTGTTTTTCACTTACTTTTCCCCTTCTATTAACGACTTAGAAATATCTAAATAATATTTAAATTTTTCTTCATTTCCTAAATTTCGATATTGTTCACTTAGTAAATACGCATTGTTTATCTTTTGTACAACAGGCTGATTATCAAAAGCTTTCTCTAGTTCTTCAATATGATTTGATTTTTTCAAAATCAATATATCATACTTCATTTTTGACAATTTGATCCATTGATCATCTTCAAACTTCTTTATTTCTTCCATTATCTTTTCACAATGTGTTTTATCTTCTTCATATACGTAATATTCAAAAGCTTTATTCAGTATATCTATTTTGGCCTTTTTATCCTTTGCCATGAGAATTAACTTTTCGAAAGTTAAATCAATGTCTTTTTTACGATCTTGCATGATCAACGCATTTAATCGAACATAATCACGATTATATTCTGGAAAAATTAACTTTGTATAAAATGAATCAATTTTCTTATACAATTCATCAAATTTACCATTCTGCAAAAGATACATAAATTGTTTTTGTCTGGAATTTCGCAATAACTGCAGCATAAAAGATATCAATACAGCCACAAAAACAGCAATACCAATAAACACCAAAATATTTCTCATAATTCTCTCCTCTTATAGATATTACCATACAAATCATCATAATAAAAAAGGATAATGATGAAATGAAAATCGATAATTGAATACCAATTAAAGAATATTCACTTCCTCTTATCCTTTTTATTTAAATGCTCTTTTAAATCTTTCAAAAGGTGAATCAGACTGTCCATTTCTCAACTGTTCATACATTTCACGCTCTTTGCGAGAAAGCTTTTTAGGGATCTCAATAGCCACTTCGACATATTCATCTCCTTGCCCAGAACGAGACTTTACACCTTTTCCTTTTAATCTAAACTTTGTATTTGGCTGTGTTCCTTCTGGAATCTTCAAATCTACATCACCATATACTGTTGGTACTTGAACTGTACAACCTATTGTTGCATCAACAGCACTAATTGGAACTTTGATATGAATATCATTATTTTCTCGTTTAAATGTTGGATGTGGATTTACGATAATTTCGATATACAAATCTCCATTTGGTCCACCATTAACTCCTCGTTCACCCTTTTGTGCAATGCGAATCTGTTGTCCGGTTTGAATTCCGGCAGGAATTTTTATATCTAATTTAACCCTTCTATGTTCATATCCTTTTCCATGACAAACATGACAAGAGCGAGACACTTTCTTTCCTGTTCCATGGCAATCTGGACATACAGATTGTTGTTGGATCACACCAAAAGGTGTACGCTGCTGGCTCATGACATAACCCGAACCATGACATGTTGGACATGTCTGAACATCGCTTGGACTTTCTGCTCCACTTCCATTACAGTGTTTACATGTTTCATCGACTTCCAGCGAAATAGTTTCTGTCTTACCAAAAATTGCATCCATAAAGTCGATGCGCATTTGCATATAACGATCTTGTCCTTGACGCGGTTGATTACTTTGACGGCGAGATGAACCACCAAAACCAGAACCAAATCCGCCACCAAAGAATGATCCAAAGATATCACCTAAATCACCAAAATCTGTAAATCCACCCTGGAATCCGCCTTGTCCAAAAGCCCCATCCATTCCGGCATGACCGAACTGATCATATGTCTGGCGCTTCTTTTCATCGCTTAAGACTTCATAAGCCTCATTGATTTCTTTGAATTTGTCTTCGGCTCCAGGATCTTTATTAACATCGGGATGGTATTTCATCGCAAGTTTTCGATATGCTTTTTTAATTTCATCGGGCGTTGCGCTTTTAGAAACTCCCAGGACCTCATAATAATCTCTTTTTTCGGCCATGATCCTTCCTCCTTCTACACATGTGAAAGTTCTAGCGCATGCTAGAACTTTGTTTTATTAATGTTTTTCAGTAAATTCTCCGTCAACTACATCATCATTAGCATGTGTTGTGTTATCCTGTGATGCACCTTGTGACTGAGCTTGTTGCTGATACATCTGCTGACCAGCTGCTTGAGCTGCTTTTTCTAACATGTCAAGTTTAGATTTAACTTCATCCATGTTATTTTCGTCAAGTGCTTTTTGAAGATCATCTCTTAACTTCTTAGTTTCTTCAGCTTGTTTTGCATCAATCTTATCTTTGTTATCTTCTAACATTGCATCGATTTGAGAAATGAATCCTTCTGCTTTATTACGTAAATCGATTTCTTCTTTACGTTTTTCATCTTCAGCCTTATGATCTTCAGCTTCACGAACCATGCGATCGATTTCTTCATCGCTCAATCCGCTTGAATTCTGAATTGTAATAGACTGCTCTTTTCCAGTTCCTTTGTCTTTAGCACTTACGTGTACGATACCATTGGCATCAATATCAAATGTTACTTCAATCTGAGGTACACCACGACGAGCAGGTGCAATTCCTGTTAATTGGAAGTTACCTAATTCTTTGTTGTCAGCTGCCATTGGACGCTCACCCTGTAATACACGGATATCTACAGCTGGCTGGTTATCTGCAGCTGTTGAGAAAATCTGTGATTTACTTGTTGGAATTGTTGTATTACGTGGAATCAATACTGTCATGACACCACCCATTGTTTCAATACCTAATGATAGAGGTGTAACATCTAACAATAATACATCTTTTACATCACCAGAAATAACACCACCTTGAATAGCTGCACCCATTGCAACAGCTTCATCTGGGTTAACAGAGTGACTAGGTTCTTTACCTAATGCCTTGCGAACAGCTTCCTGTACAGCAGGGATGCGAGTTGAACCACCAACTAATAACACCTGATCGATATCAGATTTAGACAATTTAGCATCTCTTAATGCATTGTCAATTGGTAACAACGTACGTTCTACCAATGAACGAGTCATATCATCAAATTTAGCACGAGTTAATGTTGTATCGAAGTGAAGAGGACCAGCTGGACCAGCAGAGATAAATGGTAAACTAATCTGTGTTTGCATTACTCCACTCAAATCTTTTTTAGCTTTTTCAGCTGCTTCTTTTAAACGCTGCATAGCCATTGGATCTGCTGTCAAGTTGATTCCGTTTTCTTTCTTGAATGTATCAACCATCCAGTCAACCAATACGTTATCGAAGTCATCTCCACCTAAATGAGTATCACCATTTGTAGACAATACTTCAAAAGTACCATCGGCTAGATCAAGGATACTAACATCAAATGTTCCTCCACCTAAGTCATAAATCAATACTTTCTGTTCTTTATCTGTTTTGTCAATACCATAAGCCAAAGCTGCAGCTGTTGGTTCGTTGATAATACGTTCTACTTCAAGTCCTGCAATCTTACCAGCATCTTTTGTTGCCTGGCGCTGAGCATCATTGAAATAAGCAGGAACTGTAATAACAGCTTTTGTTACTTTTTCTCCAAGATAATCTTCAGCATATGATTTCAAATATTGAAGAATCATTGCAGAAATTTCCTGTGGTGTATACTGTTTTCCTTCAGCCTCTACTTTTTCATTAGTACCCATTAAACGTTTAACAGAACTAATTGTGTTTTTATTTGTTACAGCCTGACGTTTAGCAGCATCACCAATGATACGTTCACCATTCTTGAAAGCTACTACACTTGGTGTTGTACGATTTCCTTCAGGGTTTGGGATTACTTTTGAATCCTTTCCTTCCATTACGGCAACACAACTATTTGTTGTTCCTAAGTCAATTCCGATAATTTTAGACATAATTTTTTCCTCCTTTATTCACTTACTTTGACCAATGCTGGTCTTAAGATTCGATCTTTTAACATATATCCTTTTTGAAGCACTTCGATCACGATTCCTGCCTCAACACCTTCTTTAGCTTCCTGCATTAAAGCTTGCATCGTATTATGATCAAACGGCTTATTTAACGCTTCAATTGGTTTTACTCCTTCATTTTCCAAAACACCTACTAGTTGTTTATGGATCATTTCAAAACCTTTTACATAATTTTTAATTGTTTCATCTTCTGTTTCAACTTTTAATGCCAATTCCATAGAGTCAAGAATTGGAAGAATTTCTAAACCTGCTTGTTGGAAACGATACTTCTTAGCTGTATCTGCTTCTTTTTGAAGACGTTTTTTCATATTTTCTGTATCAGCGTAAGCTCTAGCAACATCATTCTTAGCCTTATCAAGCTGAACCAAAAGTCCTTGAATGATTTCTTCCTGAGTAGGCTCTTTCGTTTCTTCTTTTTCAACTTCTTCGTTTGTCGTTTCTTCTTTTACTTCTTCTTTTGTTTCAGGCTCAACCTTCTTTTCTTTTTTTGTATCTTTCTTACTCACCGTCTTTACCTCCTTTTCCGTTACCAAATACATCTTCGATAACGTTTGACATGTAATCCATCAAGGCTACGACTTTTGAATACTGCATTCGATTAGGGCCAACGACCATGAGTTGTCCTTCTTCTTCATTGTTGTAATGGAACTTTGTCGTTAATACGGAACAATCACCAATCTGGATAAGTTCATTACGCGATCCAATTTGGACCGCCACATTATCCACTTGATCTGTCCATTGATGGAAAAGCCTACCATTATCTAGAACTCTCATAAGTTCTTTCAAGCGATTGATATCGCTAAATTCAGGTTGACCAAGCATGTTATCTCGTCCCGATACCGCAACCTTTTCAGTAGCAAATCGCATAAACGCAGTGACGAAAGCTTCAAATAAAACTTCATGCCGAACAAGTTTTGCAGCCATCATCGGTTCGATTTCACGCATCTTGTCAACTACATCACATATCGGTGTACCAATCAGTTGATCGTTCAAAAGATCTGTACAATTCTTGATATCATCAACTGATACATCCTGTTCAAACTGGAACATTTTATTTTCTGTATGTCCCTGGTCTGTCACAAAGATCGCAACTGCACTCTTTGAATTAATAGGAATCACTTGAATATGCTGCAGAGTTTGCTGTCTAGCATCTGGACCAAGTACGATACTTGTCAAATTTGTCATATGACTTAATATATCGCAACTTTTTTCAACAACTTCATCCAGAGAATAATGCCTTTCTCTAAAAACTTGCTGAAGTGAATTCTTTGTCGAAACATCCAAATGTGTTTCCATCAAGTTCTCTACATAAAACCGATATCCTCTCTGACTTGGAATACGACCGCTGGATGTATGTGTCTTTTCCAATAAACCTGCTTTTTCTAGAACTGCCATCTCATTACGGATTGTTGCACTTGATACAGGAAAATCCAATAGCTGCATCAATGTCTTTGATCCAACAGGTTCAGCCACTCTTGTAAACTCCTCAACGATAGTTTTAAAAATAATTTTTTGACGTTGCGTTAGTTTACTTTCTGGCATATTAAGACTCCTTTCTAGCATTCTTACTCCATGTCTGCTAATAGTATACCACACTTTTTAGCAGTGGCAACACCAAAGTGCTAGAAAGTTGCATTTTCTTAAGTTTTACTTATTTATTAACCATTCGACAAGCATAAAAAATATTCAATGTATATGATACAATATACTCACAAAAAATCCGTATGAAGGAGGAGCAATGTGAAACAATTAATACATATCAATGACCAAATAGTTTTTGGCGCAACCACTCTAAAAGATAAAACAGCTTTAGAAAATAATAATATGGCATTACATGTTTGCTTAGATCCAGAAAAAGTTATGACCAACCGCAACAAACTGAGTCAAGAACTTAATATACCTTTATCAAACTGGTCCTTACCTTGGCAAAAACACACCTCAAACATTTATGAAATAACGAAAGCAGATAAACAAAAAGGAGCATTTGACAAAAATACCAGCATCATGAACGTAGATGCTGTTTACACGAACGAAAAAAATATTCTGATTGGAGTTTTTACTGCAGATTGCGTTGGAATTTTACTAATTGATGAAACCACCCCATGTATTTGCTGCATTCACTCTGGTTGGAAAGGAACAGCACAATCAATCACTGATAAATGCGTTAAAGAATTGATCCGAAAAAACAAGATCGATCCTAAAAACACTAAAGCATATTTTTCACCAAGCATTCTATTTGATTCATTAGAAGTAGGAATGGAAGTTGTTGATCAGATCAAACAGCTTAATTTTAATATTGAACCGTTTATTCGTTATATGCCAAACCAAAAAGCATATATTGATAACCAGGGATTAAATATCCAAATGTTATTAAATAATGGATTAAACATTCAAAATATTTACCCTTCAAAATTAGATACAAAAAAAGAACTGAATGATTGCTTCAGCTTCAGAAACGATAAAAAAACAGGTGAACATTTCACCTATGGCTATTTAAAATGATCCGATCAATTGATCGGATTTTTTTCACGCAAATAATTATCAAGGTTTATCTTTCGATATAGATCCTTATGCACATCATAAAAACTAATTTTATCAAAATCTTTCTTTTTATTTGGCGCCGGAACAAAACGGTCCAGATAGTAAAGATTATGTGAATCCGAACACATGTAAATTAGACCAGCAATTCCATTATCCAATACATACGCTCTAGCATAAACAGATAATTTTTCTTTATGTAAGATTCTTATGAAATCCTCCGGTTCTAAATGGACAACTTTATTACACATAATCTTCACCTCCCTTGGACACCTTAATTATTCATTCAACGCCAAGTTAACTCAATATTATTTTTGAAATTAACTTAATTCAAAAATAATTTCTTTGGTATAATAAAATAAATGTATAATTATTATTTTTATTCAAAAAAAAGGAGATAAAATGACAAAGAAAAAAGAAGCCCGCCAAGCACGAATTCAAAAGATACTTCTTGAACGGACCAAAGTAAAAATTTCAGATTTAGCCAAAGAGTTAGAGGTAACCCCCGAAACATTGCGTAACGACTTAAACGAAATGGAAAATATGTCATTATTAATTAGAGAGCATGGTTTTGCACGAGTGATTTCCTCATTATACGAAACTCCATTAACCATGCGTAACCGTGAAAATCCCGAAGATAAACGTCGAATTACTTTTAGAGCTTTTCAGGAGATTCAAGACGGGCAAGTTGTCTATTTAGATTCAGGTAGTACCGTCTTACTTGGAGCAAATGCTCTACAAATGAAAAAAGACATTACAATTGTTACGAATTCCATTCCTTTATTAAACCATTGCATCGCAATGAATATAAAAACAATCGTATGCGGTGGTTTCCTTTTTAATACAGGTGCAAGAACTTACGGACATTTTGCCGCTAATATTATCGATCACCTAAATATAGATGTTGCGATCATGGGAACCGATGGAATCTTAGATTCTAATGGTTTTACTACAATGAATTCTAACGAATTGAGTCTTAAACGCCATGTAATGAACCAAACAAAAAAACTTATTGCTGTATGTGACAGCAGTAAGTTTCATTCCTCGGCTCCATATATTTTTTGTAAGTTTAAAGAATTTGATATGTTGATCACCAATCAATTAACAGATGAACAACGAAAAACAGTTCAAGACATCAAAGAAGTTATTGAAGTTTAGGCGAAAGGGTGATCGATCGTCATGACCAAATATACTTTTTTTTCAGAAGAAATATGATTTAATATTTCTTCTTTTATTTCTTGTTCGTTACGTTTTTCCTCATAAGGAATTACTAAATCAAAAACCAGATTCACATGTGTTGGACCTGATACGATCCTAAAATCATGAAATTGCCAAGTTGGTTCAATTTCATGAATAGCCTCGACTAATTTTTCCTTATAGTAATCCGTTAATGGATCATTGACTTTGATTGGATCCATATGCAAAGACATTTCTACATTAAATTTATTTTTAATTTCTTTCTCCACATTATCTATGTGATCATGTACATCAAAAATATCACAGTCTGAATCAACCTCAACATGAGCACTAGCAAACAACTTATTAGGACCATAATTATGAATGATCAAATCATGTACACCCAACACTCTATTATCCAACATCATTTCTTTGACGATATCATCAACCAATGCTTTATCAGGAGCTTCTCCCAAAAGTGAATTTACAACTTCTTTGATCAATCCATATGCATTATACAAAATAATTGCCGAAACAATAACACCCATATATCCATCTAAGTTAAAACCTATAAAAGGAGATATTACAGTTGAAACCAACACCGCACTTGTTCCGATAACATCTGAAATCGAATCTAAAGCTGTCGCCTCTAACATAGTAGATTCATATTTTTTAGATAATGATTTATTGTAAAGATACATCCACAATTTTACCAAAATAGAAATGACCAAAATAAGCACAGTTACAAATCTAAAATCAATCACATCAGGAGAAAGAATTTTACCTAAACTTTCTCTTGCCATTTCGATACCCAAATAAGCAATCATCAAACCTACAAATAAAGATGCGATCGTTTCTGTTCTCTCATGTCCAAAAGGATGATCTTTATCTGCTGGTTTATTTGATAAATAGAACGAAAAAATCGCAATAATATTAGAACCTGCATCCGTCAAGTTGTTGATTGCATCTGCTTGAATAGACACCGAACTTACTACGATCCCTATCGCAAACTTGATCAAGAATAAAAATATGTTGCATAAAATTCCGATCCAGCCACATAAACGTCCAACCGCACTTCTTACATTTGGGTTTTTAGTATCTTCTGAATTCTTTACAAATCTTTTCACAATAAAATTAATCATATTGAGAGTATAACATCATCAAGTTTTTAACTCAATGAATTCTAGGTAGTAAAAACTTACTCTAAAAGCCCTTTAATAATACGCTCAATAAAGGCAAGGTAATTAAAGAAAAAAAGGTTGATACAAAAACCATCTTTGAGGAAAACGCGGGGTCTTTATCATATGTCTGAGCTAGCATGGCCGTCGTACTTGCAGCAGGCATTCCCGATAATAGAACACAAACATTGGAAACAAGTGTTTCAATATTAATAATACGCACGATCCCCAATAAAACTAACGGCAAGATAACCAAACGAATCATACTATAAAAAAGAGTTGTCTTATCAAATACATCATGGATATTAACATCGCTCAAAATACCTCCAATGACGATCATGCTCAACGCAGTATTACAACTTGCAATAGCGCCGATCGTATCATCAATGGCTTTTGGTAGCACAAATCCAAACATACGACATATCATCAGAATAATTCCTATAAAAATAGCAATTATGCAAGGATGAAATAATACGTTTTTTATAAGATCTTGCTTTCGACTTATCGTATACAAAGATAAACCATAAGACCACATACACACTCTTTGCGGAATCAAAAATATTGATGCATACAACAAGCCAATATCTCCAAATACTCCCTGCGCCAATGGCATTCCCATAAAGCCCGCATTCGATACCATAGTGCCATACTTTAAATTGATCCTTCTATCTTGCGTTTGATTTTTCCAAAGAAATAAATTAAATATCCAATATACAAATTGTGCCAATATCGACACTAAAAACACCATCAAACATGACACAAGCAGATCACGATCTACATCAATCTCAAAAGATTGTATGATGGAACAAGGCAAAACGATTGTTAATACGATCTTGGTCAATTGTTTTCTTGTTAAAGAACTCATTAACCCTGTTTTAGATAATATAAGTCCTACGATTATCAATAAGAATATTTCAATTTGTAAGTTTATCATACAATCTCCTTTTTGATTTATTCTACACTTTAATGCACTTTAATAAAACAAAAAAAGACACTATCGTGTCTTCATGATTTTCATGATCCAATACCCTTTATCGCGAGCAACCCTTTCTACAGTAGCCTTATTTTCTTCAAAATACTTAACTGCACTCTGTGCTCCATGTTGCTTGCGCATAACGATCCATAATCTACCATTTTCATCTAAATGTTCTAAACATTGATCAAATAAAGAATAAATCGTTTTCTTTCCAGTACGTATTGGAGGATTTAACAATATACATTCATAAAAACCTTCTTTGATTCCATTCCCATTTATCAAAGAAGCATGAATTGAATACTTTTCTAGATTTTTTTTTGCAAGTTCACAAGCTCTTGTATTGATATCTATCATCGTCATTTCTGTTTTCCAAAAATGAGATAACACAACACCAATAACACCAATTCCACACCCCAAATCCAATACCGTTTTTGGAGAAGTTTCATGATCCAATACCGTATTTAATAAGATTTTTGTACCTTCATCTAGCTTATCTTTTGAAAAGACGCCTTGATTAGATTCCAATTCAAAGTTTTTACCTTTTATTGTAAAAGAGAAAGTAAAAGGTTGATCTTTTACTTTCTCATCATTTATAAAATAGTGACTCATAAGTTATTCTTTACAACGTTGGCAATAGATTGAGGATCCAATCCATAAGTTTCAAACAATTCTTTTGGTTTTCCGCTTTCACCAAAGACATCCTGAACTCCGACTCTAGCCAATTTGCATGGACAACCAGCCTCAGCCATCACTTCAGCAACAGCACTACCCAAACCACCAATGATTGAATGTTCTTCACAAGTAACGATTAAATCATGACTGTTAGCCAATTCTACAATCAGCTCTCTATCAATTGGTTTGATAGTATGAATATTCACTACTGTTGGTTCAAAATCTAAAAGCTCACAAGCTTTTAATGATTCCTGCACCATGCTTCCTGTAGCAACTAGCGCAACTTTTGTACCTTCTTTTAAAACGACACCTTTTCCTAATTCAAATTGGTAACCTTCTGGCGTAACTTCTTCAACGCCACTTCTTCCAAGTCTTACATAACATGGTCCCTCATGATATGCGATTGCACGAACAGCCTGTTTCGCTTCATTATAGTCGCAAGGAACCACAACTGTCATGCCTGGTATCCCGCGCATCAAATTAATATCTTCGATACACTGATGGCTTGCACCATCTTCTCCTACACTAATTCCTGCATGAGAAGCACATACTTTTACATTTAAATGTGGATATCCAATACTATTACGAATCTGTTCAAAGCCACGTCCAGTAGCAAACATCGCAAAAGTTGATGCAAAAGCAATTTTTCCACTTGCTGCAAGCCCTGCAGCAACAGACATCATATTTCCTTCTGCAATTCCCATATCAAAATGACGAGCTGGATCTACTTTTTTAGCTTCAGCACTTTTTGTACTTCCTGCCAAGTCAGCATCCAATACCACGATATTTTCATCTTCTTGTAATAATTCTTTTAATGCATCTCCATATGCAATACGAGTTGCAATACTAGCCATAATTAACAAGCCTCCAATTCTTTGATTGCTGCATGATATTGTTCTTCATTAGGAGCAACGCCATGCCAGCCTGCCTGATTTTCCATAAATGACACGCCTTTTCCTTTAACTGTTTTCGCAATGATCACAGTTGGCTGTCCCTTTGTTTCTCTAGCCTCTTTAAATGCAGCTCGAATCTGATCAAAATCATGACCATCAATTTCAATCACATGACAATTGAATGCCTTCATTTTTTCATCCAATGGATAAATGCTCATAACATCTTCTACCTTACCATCAATTTGAAGATTGTTATTATCAATAATAATACATAAGTTATCAAGTTTATGATGAGCCGCTGCCATAATAGCTTCCCAAACCTGACCTTCTTGACACTCACCATCTCCACACAATGTATAGATGCGGTGATCATTTTTATCTAATTTATTGGCAAGAGCCATACCTACAGCACAAGAGATTCCCTGTCCTAATGATCCAGTAGACATATCAACTCCTGGAAGCAAACGCATGCTTGGATGCCCCTGAAGTCTTGATCCTAAATGACGGAAAGTTTTTAATTCTTCTTTTTCAATCCATCCTTTTTCCGCAAATGCAGCATATAAAGCAGGACTTGCATGCCCTTTACTTAATACAAATCTATCACGATCAACAGAATCTAGATTTTCATCATTAATATCTAGTTCTTCGAAATAAAGACTCGTAATGATATCTGCTGCTCCCAAGCTACCTCCTGGGTGCCCGCTCTGCGCATAAAAAACTTCTGTTACAATACTCTTTCGAATGCTGTTCGCATGTTTTTCTAGCTCAATATTTTTCATTCTTGATCTCCTTTTCGCTAATCCATTATATCAAATTTTTTCTTTCATTGTACAAGAACTTAATCTTTTTTAGACCAATATAGGCAAATAATCGATCTATGAAAATTTCCATGCCAAATACTGAAAGATTACGAAAACAATATAGAAAAATGATTGATTTTCAAAACAAAAACCAAGATGAAATTATCATCTTGGTCATCTCTTATCGATCATAATCATCTTCTATACGGACCACATCATCTAAATCCGGTGTACTTACTTCAATGATTGTCGTATCTTCCAATGCCGTATTTCTATGGCGATACGTTGCTGGATTAAATATGATTTCTCCAGGTCCATAAATATGTGTTTCCAATTCTCGATTCTTGTTATCTTCTAAAACCTCTAATTTTCCGCTTAAGATATAAATATGTTCCTGTTTTTTATTATGATATTGAAATGAACATCGCTGCCCTTTTTTAAAAAATATTTCCTTTAAAGCATAATGATCTGTTACTGCGATCCATTTTTCATAGCCCCAAGGTTTTTCTACATATCTATTTAACTCTGCTTTCATAGACTACTCCATATTGGCATGACGTCCAAACATCGTATCAGAATCCAACCCTTTTCTTTCCATTAGCATCATGATAGAAATATCCATAAAAATCCCTTCCGACTGCTCAAACAAAGAACCCATAGGCTGAATTGAAACCACATCACCTTGTTTTGCACTCTTAGGACTTGGAGCACTTATTTCTACAACAACATCCGCCATCTTGGCAATCGTAGATTCAGGGTTGATCGTAATCAAGGCAATCTTTGCTCCCACTTCTTTGGCTTTTGCTGCATGATTCACCAAACTTTTTGTTTCCCCTGATCCGCTGCAGATCACCAATAGTCCATCTTCTTTGATGTTTGGTGTACACGTTTCTCCAACAACATAACTTGCCTTTCCCATATGCATTAAACGCATCGCAAACCCTTTGATCTGAAATCCACTTCTTCCTGCTCCTGCACAAAATACTTCATTTGCACCATCCACCAATTCTACAAACTTTTCGGCTGCCTGGATATCGATGTTAGTCAAAGTATGGGTTAGTTCATTAATAACAATTTTTGCGTATTCTTGATTATTCATACTATTATCCTCCTATTTTAGGTGTGCTTTCATTTCTTTTGAAGTTGCTGCTCTATCTCTAGCATTACAAATAGCTCCGCCAACAACGATGATCTCTGCACCTTCTTCTACGATTGCGTCAATGGTTGCCAATTTAACACCTCCAGCTACAGCACTTTTAGCATTTTTTATGACTTTATTTACGATCTTTAATTCTTCCAATGGATCCTTTCCACTTGCCTGCACATCAAATGCAGTATGTACACAAATATAATCAACTCCCATATTATCGATTTCGATCGTTCTTTGTTCCAGATCTTTGACCGCAATCATATCAACCATAATTTTTTTACCATATTTTTTAGCCGAACGCACACAGCCTTCAATTGTTTCATCGTTGCTGACACCAAGAACTGTGACAATATCTGCTCCAGCTTCAAAACATTTATCCGCTTCAAATTCTCCGGCATCCATTATCTTTGCATCCGCTAAAACTTCAATATTATCAAATTTTTCTTTGATTGCACGAACCGGAACCATCCCTTCCTCAATAATAAATGGTGTTCCTACTTCAGCAATATCAATGTACCCTTTTGTCTCTTCCAATAACTCTAAACATTCATCCAATGTAAGTGTATCCAATGCCGCTTGTAATTTCATATTAAACCTCCTAATTTTCTATACAAAGAATAAACTTTTTAACAAGAGAAAACAAACTAAATGTTGGTATTTCCCCAAAAATAACAATATAATATTGGATATACAATATATTTCCAAGTATTTAAAATATATTTCCAATATTTTACAAAGGAGAAACTATGTCACGAACATCCAAAACCAGACAGAACGAAATTTACCAAAAGATCTTATCCAAAGGAAGAGTCTATGTCAGTGAACTCTCTGATTTATTTCATGTAAGTTCAGAAACCATACGAAAAGATCTTGACACATTGGATCAGCAAGGCTTGATCTTAAAAAAACACGGTTATGCAGAGATCATGAATGATTATTTTCAATTGCCTTTAAATGTAAAGATCACAGAAAATACAGAACAAAAACAAGCTATTGCTAAAAAAGCTCTTTCTTATATCAAAGATAATTCCATTATCTTTTTAGATCCTGGAAGCACAACACTTGCCTTAGCTAAATATCTACCCTTAAAAAAAGGATTAACCATTGTTACCAATTCGCTTGCCATAGTTCAAGTTGTTTCGGATATGAAACATGACTTGATCTTTGTTGGTGGAAAACTACAGAAAAAAGGAAAGTCTTTTGTGGGATCGTTCACAGCCAATAATATTGATTCCATTCAAATTGATACAGCCTTTATGGGCTGCGATGGGTTCCTTAACACCGATGGTCCTACAACCTTTTCATTTGAAGAAGTTTTGATCAAACAGCACGTCATAAAAAAAGCATCTCAAAGAATCTTGCTTTGTGATGCCTCAAAATTTGAAAAAAGCGGTACCTATACTTTTGCTAATTTTTCCGATTACGATATCCTGATTACAAATCCCGTACCCGAAAAAGCAAAAGATCTTGTAAAAGAAGTTAAAAAAGTTCTTTATGTCAGTCCTCTCCAATAGCCTTTAATATTTCCTTGGAAGCATGACAAGACATAACATCACTCTCATTTTTATGCGCTTCAATACATAAAGCGGCATGTTCAATTTCTCCGGTAAAATCACTTGAAAAATCCACTGTAATTTTTTGAACATCTGTTCCCCGGATCAAAAAAGCTTCTTTGCCTTTCCAGTAAGCAGGTATCTTAAAATAACCTTTCGTACCATAAATATAACCAATTCCCTTATGATCCGTATCATACAGCCAGCTACTCTTAATGCTGGCTTTTATTCCGTTTTTATATTCTAAAAACGTCTGAAAAAAGAAATCGCATATAAATTCTTTATGCCCCGTTTTAAGCGTTTTATGGGTTGAAATATCACTTTGAGCCATGTAACTGGAAAAACAAGCAGGATATACGCCAATATCACGGCTTACTCCTCCACTTTCACCAAAAACCCAATGATTTAAATCTAAACCCTCTTTTAATATATCGCTGCTATACTCTGCA
Source organism: uncultured Faecalitalea sp. (assembly GCA_946408025.1). GTDB lineage: Bacteria > Bacillota_I > Bacilli_A > Erysipelotrichales > Erysipelotrichaceae > Faecalitalea. The sequence goes on along the minus strand of CAMJQJ010000003.1, from coordinate 38,177 downwards.
TCAATATAATATACGTCTCCTATAACACCACTATTGATCATCTCTTTTATTTGAACCAAAAGTGGATTAAAAGCCGTTTTATGAGCTTCCATCAAAAACACCTGATTTTCTTTCGCAATTTTAAAAAGTTCATCTAATTCAGATTGTTTTAACACCATCGGTTTTTCACAAATAACACTTTTCTTATTCTCTAAAGCTTCTTTGATTTGTTTATAGTGAAGATAATTAGGCGTACACAAATAAATTACATCTACCATCTCATCTGCATATACTTGCTTCATGGAATCAAAGGCTTTTATTGCACAAAACTCACTTTTGTAAGCTTGTGCTTTTTTTATATCTCTGCTAACAAAACCATATAGTTTCATATTTCTTGCACCAAGACACCCATTAGATACACGTCTTGATATTTTACCAAGACCACAGATAACCATATTTACCATAGTTCAAACCTTTCTAAAAAAGGCATACATCTGTATGCCTTAATTCTTACTCTTCTTCTTTTTCTACTTCAAAAATTGTTGCACCTAAAGCCGGAACATTCACTTCAATCATAAATGGCATATTATGACGTTTGATACGAATTGAATGACAAGATTGTGGTTTTGAACCAACCCATGTTCCATTATACTTATCCCATTGTGTATTCAAAATTTCATTATAAACACCTTTTACAGGAACACCAAACTGCTGATGATCATATCCATTCGTTGAGAAATTAATGATAATTACAAAATCCTTTTTTGTTCCTTTACGCACAAAAGAGAATGTGTTTTGAGCTGCATTATCCGCATCGATCCACTGGAAACTCTTCCAGCTATAATCGTCTTTGTAGAATGCATCATTGTTTGCGTAGATACCAGTTAAATCACTGAAGAATTTTTCAAATGCATCATGCATAGGATATTCACGCAAGAACCAGTCACAGCTCTTCATTTCATCCCATTCACGTAACTGTCCAATTTCATTTCCCATGAAATTCAGTTTCTTTCCAGGATGCGCAAACATATAAGTATATAATGCGCGAGCCTGAGCAAACTTATCTTCATAGCTTCCCCACATCTTATCTACGATCGTTGCCTTACCATGAACAACTTCATCATGGCTTAATGGAAGAATAAATTTTTCAGAATAGAAATAAGCCATAGAGAAGGTAACATCATTATGATGCCACTGACGATAAATCGGATCTTTTTTCAAATAAGATAAAGTGTCATTCATCCATCCAAGATCCCATTTGTAATCAAATCCTAGACCTCCATCCAAGCTGGATTTTGTAACATTAGGAAAATCGGTTGAATCTTCTGCAATTAACATGATCTTCCCCTGATATTCTTCATTCAACAAATAATTCATTCGTTTCATAAAGTTGCAGGCACCTTCATTAACACCATTGTTCTTATTTCCATGCCAGAAGATTGCATTGGAAATTGCATCCATTCTTAATCCATCAACATGATATACATCTAACCAGAAGTTAGCTGCTGACATCAAGAAAGAACGAACCTCTTCTTTCCACAAATCAAAGTTTAATGTATCCCATTGAGAATTAGCATCTCTTTCATTTGGATATTCATACAAAGGTGTTCCATCAAACAAACGCAACGCAAAATCATCACGAACAAAATGTACAGGAACAAAATCCATAATGATACCAATACCAGCTTTATGCAATGCATTGACAAACTGCATAAGTTCCAAATTATTACCATATCGAGATGTACTTGAAAAATATCCTGTACTTTGATAACCCCAAGATCCATCAAAAGGATATTCGCTTAAAGGCATTACTTCAACGTGAGTAAAATGATGTTTTTTACAATGCTCGATTAATTCATCCTGGATTTCATTATAATGAACAAAATCTTCGCCCTCTTTTTTCCAAGATCCAACATGCATTTCGTAAATATTAATTGGTGAATCAAACCCTTTATTACGTTTGTCCATCCATTCTTTATCATCCCACTGATCAAACTCTAGAGAAGAAATAATACTTGCATTCTGTGGACGAAGCTCACTATAAAATGCGTATGGATCGGATTTATCAACCACTTCTCCACCTTTTCTAGTGACACGATAACGATATTTGTCACCAATTTTCGCATTACGAATCGTACAGCTCCAGATTCCCTGGTCATCCTTTTTCATGACATTTTTCTTGTCGTTCCAATTATTGAATGTTCCTATTACAGAAATATTTTCTGCATTTGGAGCATACACATTAAACTCTACAGATTTTGGTTTTACATGTGCTCCAAAAATGTTATACGCCTTGATTTCATTCCCTTCAAAAAAGGCTTTTGTCTTATTATGGTTCATATCTAGAACCTCCTTTAACTACCTCTTTATTTTACAACATAAACGAATAGTATGAAAGAACAAAAATGAAAACGCTATACAAATAAAAATACATTTATGGTCTTTTTAATACATATATCGCTTAAATGCTCTCATCAAAAATTGTTGTATTCCAACAAAAAAGGAACTCTTTAATTTAGAGTTCCTAATCAAAGATCACTTGATCTTATTTTTTTGCATTGCGCTTCTTCAACAATGTAGCTATGCCCGCTAAAGCAGCAACATCGACTGCGAGTGAAGTAAACAATCCTGCGTAAGTTTGAGTAGATGTGTTCGATGTGTCACCTTTTTCCGGCTGTTCTGGAACACTATCTTTCTCAGCTTTGTTTTTAAATACAATTGATGATACTTCTCCATCTTTTGTCGTTGTTGTTGTCATATTCAATGTTCCGTCTTCGTTATCGACAACATCAACTTGGATGTTATAAACAGATTCATCATATGTAATTCCTTTAGCGTTTGTATTCTTTTCAGTTACTGTGTAGTTATAAGTACCTGCTTTATCGAATGTCAAATCGCTAAATGTTACCTTACCAGTCTTATCATTATATGCTTCTTCAACCACATTTCCTTCTTCATCGCTTAATACGAATAAGAATTCTTTGTCGGCAAGTTCTCTTCCTTCAAGAACTTTTATAGCACCTAATGTTAAACTTGTTGGTTGAACTGTGTATTTATTGTTGAATGTGATTTCATTAATCTCTTTGCCTTGAGCATCCGTTACTTTCCATTCAACTTTTAACTTACCGCTTGTATCATCTGTTACTGTAGCATTCGCCTTGTAAGTAGTCGTATCGTAAGTAACTCCGCCTTTGTTGTCATTTGTTTCAGAAATCGTATATGTATAGATTCCTTCTTTATCAAATGTCAATTTAGGGAATACTACACTTCCATCTTCCGCATTTGTAGCTTGTACACCATTTCCATTTTCATCCATCATCGTAAATGAGAATTCATCTGCTTTAAGAGTTCTGCCATCAAGAACTTTCTTGATTGTTACAGCTGAATCTGTAGGAGATGTCTCATCCGTTGGATCTGGCACATATGTATTTACAAATGTGAATGTACCTTGTGTATCGGAAGTCACAGAAATTGTTCCGTCTCCATTATCGATGACTTTTACATTAATGACTTTTGCAATGTCATTAGTTACACCAGGAAGACTACCACTTTCTGTAATCGTGTATGTAAATGTCTTTTCACGTTTTTCAGAATAAGTTTCAACTTGTTCTGTTAAACCAACAATATCTTCAGAAACAGTACCATCTTCCGTTGTTTGTTCTTCTGCAATCGGCATTTCTTGATCTACAACTGGTTCCTCTTCAAGAATTGTCTGTTGTCCATCATCACCAAATACATTTTGCATTGTGTAAACGATCTTACCAAAGTTGATATTTCCAGACGCATCATTCGTTACTGTTGTTTGCTCAGGCATTGGTGCCCCATCACTGCCTGTGATTGTAAATTGGAACTTACCTGTAATATCCGGATGATTAGTTCCGTTTTCTGCAAGTTTCTTTGTTCCATGAATATTCAACTCAGCATTTGCACTTTGTCCATAAGCATTTTCAAAAGCAAGTCCTGTCTCTGGATAAATAACGTTTGTTGTCAGTTTTCCATCACCATTATCCGTTACTTCCACTGTTACGCTAAATTCACCGGCAACAATTGTAGTTCCTGGATCTTGTGGAGTCACTTCCTTAACATCATAAACATAAGTATATGTGTTTCCATCTTTAGAAGCAATTCCGTTTGCATGATCCTGAATCAACTGCGTATTTGTGTAATTGATTGGAGTAAATGCAACTGTTCCATCTGCTGTGTTTGTACCAGTTGAAACTACACTACCATTACTCAATACATTGAATTGGAATTCACCATCTACCATCGGACGGTTTGTCAATGTCTTAGTTCCTGTCAAATTAACAGAAGCATCATATCCTTCTGTGTTCGTTGAAGAAGTATATGTGTTATTAAAGACAACCTGTGCAACACCTGTCTCAGCTTTTTGCTTACTTTGAGTGTATTCATAAGTTATATCTGTTCCATTAGTTCCTGTTATATGTGTAGAAACAGTTAATGTTCCTTTACCATCATCTACAGTACTAATTTCAATCGTATATTCAGTTGTATCATTTGTATAACCTGGTTTTTGTTCAGATGTTTCAGAAATAGTATATTTATAAACTTTTCCTACATCATCCTGAGTGAATTTATCCATATTCGGTAACAACTGAATTGTTGAAGTACTTAAACCATTAGCATCCATTGTGTCTTCTGTATTAAATACATCTTCTGACATATCTTGCATACCAGCTTTTTCTTTAGACGCTTCATCAGCTGCACTTAATGTGAACGTAAACTGATTATCCTTAGTTAAATCATAACCTATTAAGTTCTTAACAAGTTCGATTCCACCTTTACCAACATAATCTAATTCACTTGAATATGTATTTGTAAATGTACCTTTAATAACTTCTGCACTAGCAGCCAAACCGCCTTGTTTGTTATCTGTTACAGTAACTGTAATTTCAGCAACATTCTTAGAATAATCAATACCCACATTCGTTCCCTCAACTTCACTTACAGTGTAATGATATTCACCAACTGTATCATAAGAAATTGAACCAAAATCAAATTTAGCTGTTTTTCCGTCTTCTTCGGTTGGAGCATTTACTTGAACTGTTGATTTAGTAGGCATTGGTGTTTCAATACCAGCTGTATTTTCGCCAGCTGTCAAAGTAAATTCAAATACATCTTCAGTTGTCCATGTTTTTCCTTCAAACACTTTTGTCAATGTAAAGTCTGTTGGAGTGCCAACGAAATCAGATGCATCATATTTATTAATAAATGTAACGCCATCTGGATCATATGTAACTGTAGGGACTAAAGTATTATTCATATAATCATCAGTCACTGTAACTGTTACAGTTTCTTTATGATTATCATATCTAATACCTTTTAATGTGTAATCATTAGAATCGTTAGCTTCTTCTGGAATATTTTCATTTATATAGAATGTATATGTTCCACGTTTTTTGAATGTGATATCACCAAAATTGAAACCAGAAGCCTGCCCATCAATTAATGATCCGACACTAGTTATATTTCCATTTTCAGCAATCGTATAACCAGACTTATCATTGTTTTCATCTTCTGTTAATGCGAAATTGAATGTTTCGTTCTCATTGCTATTACGACCAATTAATGTCTTAGTTCCATGAATAGCATTTTCACCAGTTAATACAACTGAACTTGGTGTATAAGTGTTTTCAAAGACGATTGATTCAACTTTCTCTCCAGCCTTGTTTCTAATTGTTGGAGTAACAGTAAACGATCCATTCCCATTTTCATCTTCAACATGAACACTTACTGTATATTCTTCTGTTGAATATGTAACATTTGTTTTGCCTTCATTGACTTCAGTTACTTTAAATTCATAATCTCCAGCTTTATTGAAAGTAATATCACCAAAGCGTGCTTTATGATCAGCTGTATCTTTATCAATAGTCAATGTTGTAGATTGAGGCATAGCTACATCAGCACCATAATCTTGGGTTGAAGCCAATGTGAATGTAAATGCATCTCCATCGATCCATTCATCATTGTTACGACCTTTTAAATCTTTGGTCACTTCAATGCTTGTTGTACCCTTTGCACTATAAGTATTAGTGAATATTCCTGTACCTTCTTTAAGGGTTGCTTTTGCACTCAAAGTTCCATCTTTGTTGTCTGTTACATTTACTGTGATTTCAGCAACATTATCGGAATATGTGATTCCATCGTTATCGCCTGTAACTTCACTTACTGTATAGTTATAAGTTCCTACTTTTGTATACGTTATGGCTCCAAAATCGAATGTTGCAGTATCTTTGCTTCCTTGATTTGGAGCACTTACAGTTTTTGTTGTTTCATCAGGCATTGGCGTTTTTACACCAGCATCGTTAGCTCCAGCTTCTAATTTAAATTCAAATGCATAATCAGATGTCCATTCATGGCCTGTAAATACTTTTGTTAATTTAAATCCAGTAGGAACACCAGTTACTGCGCTTGTACCATAAGTATTAACAAAACTTGCTTCAGATTGTTTAGCTTCTGAAATTGTTCCGTTTAATGTTTCATTACTTGCCACATAACCTTCAGCTTTACTTTCAGTCACTGAATATTTTGTTCCTTCTGGCAATCCATTAATTACTAAGTTTTCACCATGTTTTAGTGTAAATGTATCATCATTCTTAATGGTACCTGTAGTGTTATCTGATTTAACGAACTCATATTCTCCTGATAAAGGTTGATTGTCTTGTCCACTTAAAGATAGAGTAAATTCAAACTCTTTATTGGTATCAATCGTTGTTCCTTGATCTTCTGTTAATTGAATTTCTTTAGATACTAATAAAGATCCTTCTTTCGTTTCTAAACCAGGTGTATTTGTATTAACCTCTGGATCATCACCTATTTTAATCGTAGCTGTGTTAGAAACACTATCTACTTTAAATGCATCTTCGTTTACAATTGCTTTAAATGAAACTTTTCCTTTTTCATTTGCGCCTACATTAAACGACCACGCAAGATTCTGACCATCTACTTCAAATCCATCGCTAGGGTTTGCACTATTTTCAACATAAGTTAATCCATCCATTAATGTATCAGTTATTACAATTTCAGCTGGTTCATTATAAGGATTTACATAACTGATTTCATACGTTAAAGTATCTCCTACTTTAACATCACCATCATAACCCGTTACTGTTTTTCCTGGCACATAATTTGTTACAGTGTTTGTATCCACCTTATTATCGCCTATATTTACAGTAGCGGTATTTGTTACTTCATTTGTTTTAATTGCATCTTCTGTTACCCTAACCGTTAATGTTAAAGATCCTTCAGCTTCTGCTTCTTGTTGACCTAAATTCCATGTAACTGTCTTAGAAGATTCATCATAACTATACCCATCACTAGCCGTTACAAATTCTGTTCCTTCTGGAATGACATCTGTTACTGTAACTTCAGCCTTAACAGATTGTCCTGTCTGTTCATCCATTGCAGTGTTGACCCAATTAATTGTATACGTTAACTCGTCTCCAACACCAATCATTTGATCTTCAATGGATTGATCATCTTTAGAAACTGTCTTAGACTGTTCTTTTTCTTTATATGTATTCTTAAATTCTTTAGAACCATATTCTTGTATTTCATCAGAAATTTCCAATTTTCCAGTTTCTGGATTATCTTGCACATTAATCACTGCAACATATCTATGGTTATCATAGGTGATAAATTTTGATGGATTCTGAGGTTTTTGTTCTCTTACAAATACATTGTATTTTCCAGGTTTTGTGAATGTAATATCACCAAATTCAACATTACCATCCGCATCATTTTCTACGATGGTTTTACTTGGTAATTGATATCCATCTGCATCACCTGAAACAGATAATTCAAACGAGAATTCTCCAGCCTGTAATCCTGGATCACGACCCTCTAATACTTTCGTGACATCAATAGGAGTGAATGTTATAGAATCCGGGGTATAAGTATTTGTAAACGTTGCCTCAGCAAGTCCTACATCTTTTCCAGATTCATTAGAACTTCCATCATCTAAGATACTTTGTGTAAGAATAACATCGCTATCCGTAATTGTGATTGTTCCATCATTATTATCAACAGCTTTTACTTTTACAACGTATTCTGCTTTAGAATATGTAACATTAGCGATTGCATTTTCTGTCGGAATATTCTCAGTTATTACAAACTGATAATCTCCGCCTTTATTAAATATTATATTTCCAAATGTTCCAGATTTATTGTTTGTAGTTAATGTTAAGTCATCATTATTCAAACTAATAATTTCATCTTCGATTGCTTGTTTTGTTACATCATCATATCCAGCAATCGTAAATGTAAATGAATCACTATCTATCCAATCACGTCCATCTAGAACTTTATTAACTTTTATTTTCGTTCCATCTAATGTTCCACTAGAAACATACTTATTAACAAAATATGCCTTATCACTCGTTTCATTGACACCTTTATTGTCATAAGTAACACTTTCTAAAACTAATTCTCCAGTATGATTTCCCTGTGCATCTAAATCAGTAACTATAACAGTTACAGTCTTCTCAATACTGTCATAAGTAACTCCACTAGCCGATCCTTGAACTTCACTGATCGTAAACTCATAAGTTCCCGGTGTAGTGAATGTTATATCACCAAATACAAATGGTATTTCTACACCATCTGTACCTCCAGTAACTGTTGCAGTTGGATTAGAAATCGTTACTCCACTATTTTGTGTATCTGTACTTCCGTTAACTTTAGATAATGCCAAATTAAATGTATAAACTTCACCATCTAACATATCACGTCCAGTTAACTTCTTAACACCTTGAATTGGTGTAGTCGTATCATTCATGGTATATGACGTTACATTGTATTCATTGTTAAATACAACATTTTTGTTCTCAACAATAGAACCCGCCTTGTTACTTGGATCTGTGTAATATGTATAAATCGGTTTAACTGTAGACACTTGAGCAGTTTCTTCTGCCTGAATTTCAATATCTACATAATATACTGTAGGATCATAAGTCATTCCGTTTACTGTATAACCATTAGTCTCATTAGCCTCTGAAGGTATATTTTCTGTAATGGTATATGTATAAGTGTGACCTACCATACTAGAATCAAACATAATAAGATCAAAGTTCACATCTTGTCCGTCATTAAAAGTTGTGATTGAATCTCCCGTTGCATCTTTTGGCATTGGAGCTCCATCCAATCCTTTCAAAGTGAAACTAAACATACCATCTACTAAATTATATCCAGTATTATTAGGATCATAATTCTTGAATGCTACCGGTGCACTTTCTATGCTATCTGCACTAAATTTATTCTCAATCAAGATATTTTCTACATGATCATTTGTCGCACTTCCTTCATCATTGCTTAATTGAGTTATTTCAATTGTATTTTCATCTACTTTTAATGTACTAGGATCTGTTTCATCTTGAATTACTGTAACATCCACTTTATACGTAGCATTAGAGTAAGTCATACCTGGCAATATATCGTTAGGAACTACTTCAGATACATAATATGTATATTGACCTGGTTTAGTATATTTCAATTGACCAAACTTAAAGCTAATTTCTTGTCCGTCTGTATATTTATTACCCTGACCAGATAATGTAACAGTTACATATTTTCTATTATTTTCTTCTTGAGCATTCTGGATAGTATTTTGTGAAGCTGCTTCACCTAATCTAAATGTAAAGGTATCATCCTCTGTCCAATCACGACCTATTAATTTCTTAGCAGCAGTAAATAATGAACTTGTATCATCGATTGTCAAATCTTTTACTTCAAATTTATTTGTATAAGCTACAGAAACCGTTTCATTAGCAGCTACTGTTCCTTCTGCAGCATTTGTTGCTCCTTCAGCAGAATCATTTGTTGTTGTATAATCTGTATTTGATGTTTCTACTACAGAATATTTAATTCCATCAGGCAAACCATATACCTCAATATATTGACCATTTTTTAAGGTGAATGTATCGTCTGATTTTATAGTATATGGATTATCTTGGTCTGCTCCATTGAAGCCTTCAACTGGATTTCCTTCTGCATCAAAAATTGTTGCATAATATGATGCATTCGAACCTTCTCCTTCTAAAGTCAATGTAAACTCAAACGTATCATCTGGTGCTGTTATCCCTTCGTTTGTTTTTACAATTTTAGAAACATTCAAAGTTCCTGGTAAATTAAGAGCTACTCGTCCATTATTACCTAACGCTACATACACTTTGTTTGGATCTTGTTGCCCTTGTCCCCAAGATGGAGATATTACATTCGTTGCAGTACCTGTTATATTGCCATTTTTTGCGCCTACAAATTGATCAGCACGAGATAATTTTCTTGTCCCTGCTATAACATATATTTGTCCATCTCTGTATTCAATTTGATTACGTAGTAACCCCGATACTGATACATTTTCTACATCTTGAACAGCTTTACCATTTTGTGAAATATAATACTCATTTTTATAATAATAAGTACTTCCTTCAACAAAATTTTTTGCCGGATTTTCACAGTTCTTATCGGTATATAATAAAGTTGGTTCTGTAAAATAATAGAACTTATTAGACCTAGCAGGTGTAAAATCAGCTATTGTTGTTCCATTAGAACCACTATTAAACTGATTTGAATAGAAATATGCTTTTTTTCCATCATCTGACTTATGAGCATTAATATATGTTTTTAAAGTTTCATCTGCCGTTCCGTTTAATAAAGAATCTTCTACTTCATCCTTTAAGCTTGCCGAATAGAACAAACGAATAGGATAAGCTTCCTCAACAGACATATTATTTTCTTCATCAATATCAAAATATCTTAAAGGAATCAAAGATGCAGGTATCTGTACCGTAATCGTATCACCAGCACCATCTTCACCTTTTGTCACATGAATTTTAATATTGCTCAAATCAGTACTGTCGTACACTGGATTATCTTCTATTGAACCCTCAAAGTAATAATCTGTTTCATTACTTGCACTTGTTTTAGTAAACTTCTTTCCACCATAAACAATGGCATTGACATCATCAACTTGCATGTAATCACCTAGTTTATCAGTGAAAGTTATATAACCATCTGTATCTTGAGCACCTTCAGTTTCTTCTACTTGTGTAGGGCCTCCTGATCCTTGAGTAATCGAATCAAAAATATCCGTAAAAACTTGCGATAAATCCGATGCATTGGAAGCCGCTTTATAATATGAAGCATCTGGTGCTCTTGTTCCTAAGTTTGTATAAGATTGTGCATTAGGATAATTGCTAGAAACACCATTCATATAGGCATTAAACTCATTAGTTGTATCATCTGGATTGGCATCACCAAAGACACCTATACTATAAATTAATGTGTCATTATTTTTTAATAAGCCTGAATTAACAATTGCATCATTAGCAACACTACCATCGAATCCATTACCATGATTAGGCTCACCATCTGTAAAGAATACAACTACCTTTTTCGCATTTTCTCTTGCACCTATCAAATCACCTGTTCCTGTAAATACATCATTAGCCAATTCCAAACCATAATCAGCCGATGTTGCACCTGCAGGACTAATACTATTGATAGTCCCTTTCACTTCATTAACATTATCATTTTTTACTTCCGTGAAATCACGCATTACCTGTGTATAATTATAACGATTCCAACCATCATTATAATAATCATTTCCTACATGATCCTTTTGAGACTGATTATAACGACCTGGATAAAACCGATCACCTGCAAATTTTACAACAGAAACCCTATGACCTTTACCATCTTCCATGCTTGCATTAGCATCAGACGTTAATTGTATAAAATTATTCACAGCGTCTTTAAGAGCATTGATTTTTGATTGACCTGTTCCTGTTTCTTGAACGTTTCTAATATATAAATGCCCATTATATGGTTCAGGTATGCTATCATTACTACTTAATTCTCCGACTGTTTCAACACCTTCAGCACTAATTGTATATCGTCTGTTGAGACGATTTCCATATCTTTCAACATTAACTTTTATATAATCTTGACCATTTGAAGAATAATATAAATTGTTTCGATCACTATATGCATCCGAAACATCATTAGCTCCATAACCACTGGTCCTATATTCTTCATAAGTAATTCTGGTTTCAGTCATTTCATCACTCATGCTACCGGATACATCCAATACCAGAACAATATCCAAAGGAGTTGTTGTAGTTGTAACAAGTGTTGAAGCACTAGATAACGCTGATAAAGACACTAAAAAATCCGAAGTATCTGGTTTCTCAATTGTTTGAGTCTGCAATCCTTCTAAATCCTCTAAAGTGACGTTTTCTTTGTAAACAGACTTATCCGTCCAGATTCGTCCAGTGTATTGGGTTGAATTTGTTTTATAATCTTGCCAAGAATCTTGTGTACCTGCATCAGCCTCTACTTGAGTTTCCAATGCATAAGTAGTAATGGCTTGATTGCTTAACAAATTTACACCCATTACCCCTGCTAAAAACAGAGCTAATGCACCTACTCCTAGTTGCCGTTTGTTCTTTTTAATTTTTTGAATCCATTTACCTATCATAATAAATACCCCTTCCGTATTAAAACTTTTAAGATAAAGCATTCAACAGTTTTATTCTTAATTACTTAGAATTTTAAGCATAAGAAAAAAATATAGTCTTAGTTTGGGTCATTATATCCCTCCCCGTAGCATTTTTTCAATAATGAATTTCAGCAAAATTTAAGCTTTGAACTGTTTTTAATAATAAAGACAAATTATTTGTTAATTTTTAACAATGGTCTTATAATTTTCATATGAAAACACTAGAGAAATTCACGTATAAAAGAGAATTTAAAGTACTTAAAAAGAAGGAACAAAAGTATCTGAGAAAACAATCTATATCTTCAGATCATATTGTTAATCGTAAATTGAAAGGTAAAGTTGATCCTAAATTAGAACAAACATTAAATACTGCTTTTCAAAAAGCTTTCACTTTGGTCTTTGATAAAGGAGTCGGTATTATTCAAAAAACATATAATGCTGACAAGATCAAAGAAAAACATAATTCTATTGATTCTAGAATCACTCGTAAAAATATTCGTAAACAAAAAAACATATCAAAATCATCCAATATAAAAAATCTTGCATTTACTTCTATTTCTTCAACCGCATTAGGTATCTTAGGAATTGGTATTCCTGATATCTTTCTTTTTACCGCTTTGATCATAAAAAATCTTCAGGAAATATCTCTTTCTTATGGAATTGATTTTAATAATGATAAAGAAAAATATTTCATGCTGATGATAATTGAAGGCGCTTTAGCACATGAATCCATCTATGAAGTAAATGAAAGAGTTGATTCATTTATTGAATCTTATCGTTCATATGATATTGATTTCCAAATAAAACAGACTTCTAAGACTCTAGCTTCTGAATTGTTATATTTGAAATTTATCCAAGGTATTCCAATAGTTGGTGCTATTAGTGGATTCTACGATTCAAAATATATGAATCAAATTTCCAAATATGCAAATTTAAAATATCAACTGCGTTTTTTAAAAAATAAACTATAATATATACTATGAATAAAGTAATAGGACATTTAAAGACAATCAATAAACATAAATACATGGTGACAAAACTTTGTTTTCGCTGTCATTTATACAAACAAGGAATCTTGCACGATCTCAGCAAATACTCTATTTGTGAATTAAAGACAGGATTCAAATATTACCAAGGTTATCGTTCTCCTATTGATGCGCAAAAAGAAGATATAGGGTATTCTCTATCCTGGCTTCACCACAAAGGAAGAAATAAACATCACTGGGAATATTGGCTGGATAATGGTCCAAATGGAATTCAGCCAGTAAAAATGCCTACAAATTACGTTATCGAAATGTTTTGCGACCGTGTTGCAGCCAGCATGATTTATCAAAAAGATAAATATAAAGATGACAGCGCACTTATATATTATGAAAATGGAAGAAATCGAATCATGATCCATCCCGAAACTGATAAACTCATTCATCATTTACTACAATATCTTGCAAATAACGGACTAGATAAAACCGTAGATTACATTGTTAAAGAAATCAAAGAATGATCATGGATATATAATCTTTGTATCTGCACTTCGTCACAAGCTTTCTTGTGACTTTTTTATAGCGATATTTTTAAGAAAATTAATGTACTAAAGAAATCTGTACGAAATAAAAAAAGGTTATTCAAACACTAAAAATTAAATGATTCATTGAATATCAATAGAGCCTGAACCAAGACTTTATAAAAAAAGAATTCTTTATTTTGTTGCTTTTTACAAGCATAGTTAGCTCGTTTGCAAATCAAATGCATCAACATATTTTATTATTTTTCAAATAATTGCATTTTAGTTAAAATATGATGTTTATCTGTTTAGAGAATATCAATTATAAATATAACGATATATTTTACCAGAAAAAAGGAAAGCTTCAATAAACTTTTCCTTGTGCTTTCTAATTCAATGTTTGTTTAGCTTTTAATAATAATTCAGAAGAAACTCCAGTGATCTCTAAGATATAAGAATCTGATATGCCTTTCTTTAATAAGTTTTTTAAGATTGTTAATACACCTTCTTCTTTACCTTGAATTTTGCCTTTTTGCAGGCCATCTGCCTCTCCCTGAAGATATCTTTTTGTTCCATATTCTTCTCGCATTCTGTCTAATGATTCACACATGATGATTGCCTCCTTTTCTTCTTCCTTGATCTGTTGATACAGCTCTTCATCTTTTGCCATGCTGGCTATGACCAGAGCAACCTGTTTAGGGATGCTCTGCTTATATTTTTCTTTGATTATCACAAAATTTCCATTTAATATTTCTCTTGTGATGGAAAAGACCAGATCTAATTCATTGTCTTTATATTGATGTGTATCGCTATGCGCTTCAATCAGATTCATCCTGAAATCAATTAAAGAACTCATGTCTTTGACATCGAACATATCCTTCATGCTGAAATTGGTCTGCCATGGCCTTGTTCCATAATAGATCACGATTGTAATACATGGGATCAATCTATCACTTGCCTTGATCCCGGATAGAAACTCTTCGCTGCTTCTTAGATCCTTCTTTTTCCTGTGTTCCTTTTCAAGTATATCCATCTGATCCTTATACACCAGGCAGTCATACTGCAGGATACGATACGGCATAGGATAGTTCTCGATTAGTTGATTTTCGATACCTAGATAATAGGAACCATATCTTCCATTCCACAACATTAGCACATCTCTTGTATAGGCCTGTATCTTTGGATCCACCAGCATCAGATCTTGTGGTTTGACGATCTCTTGTCCCTGATAGAGACAGGTATTGATCAGACAGGCAAAGTGATGTGCATCCTTGAAGAAGGTATTGATTTCCTGATCAAAGGTCGTATAGCTGTTATTTTTGTTTGTTGTCATCTTGTTCCTCCTAAAATATAACATGTGAAATGAAGATTGTCATTGAACTATAAATTCAAGTTTTTTGAATCTTCCGATATATAGAGCACTCGTTCAATCAAGCTATATATATCTTTCTCTTTTCACTTATCTATTACACTGGAAAGGAACAAAGTGACAAAAAAAGATTGAAAATTTGTTTTTCTTTTTATTCTTTTAAAAACACTATTTGACATTGCAATTTTATAAATATAAATCAAGCATATAAAAAATATCAATACAAGTTTCTTGTAGAATACATATCTGGTTGCTTTGATATCTTTCTCTTGTCATGTACATACTTATATTTTCTCAAATAGTTCTTACAAAATAATGACAATACATTTATTTTCTAAATAAATTTACCCTAATTTAAGATCACAAAACAACGTAAAATTTAAATTAATATTGGCATATTCATTGCTTATAATCCAAATATTGACACGATAAGAAAAAAGTTGTTGCGGTCTTCTTTTCGCCTATTGAAAACTTAAAGAATCAGTAGCAATTTATTTGTAGAATACAAATTATTACTATGTAATTTGTATACATCCACAACACAGATTATCGCATGTTTTTACTAATTGTGGAGGAAATATTTTTTTATTTTCTTAAAATAAAAGAGTCAAATTAATGACTCTTGTGATATTCATCGTATAACTCATTTTTAGAACAGCCTAATTCAGTGGCTGCTTTTTTTATGGCTTCTTTTGTTTTTAAACCTCGTTTTATATACTCATCAACTTTTTCAATCGCTGTTTTCATATCAAAGGTTTCTTCTTTGATTGGTTTTCCTTCTATGATAACAACCATTTCGCCTTTTTTGTCTTTTGCGACCTGCACAACTTCACTTACTGTTCCACGAATATATTCTTCATAAAGTTTTGTCAGTTCTCTAGCAAGACACATATTTCGATCACCTAAAACTTCTAATACATCCTGCAACATAGATTCAATTCGATGAGGTGCTTCATAAAAAATCAAAGTATATGGAAACTCTTTTAGTTCTTCCAATTGCTTCTTTCGTTTGCTAGATTTATTTTCAAGAAAGCCATAAAACAAATAATGGACACAAGATAACCCACTTGCAACCAAGGCATTCATAGCTGCATTAGCTCCCGACAAAGAAACAACCGCAAAATCATTGTTGATTACTTCTTTTACTAAATTAGCTCCCGGATCAGAAACAAGAGGATATCCCGCATCAGATACGACCGCAACACTTTTGTCATCTTTTAAATAATCCAAAATAGCAGGAATACTTGTTGACTGATTATGTTCATGATGAGAAATCAAAGGTTTTTGAATCCCATATGCCATTAATAATTTCTTTGTATTTCTGGTGTCTTCAGCTGCAATCACATCTACATCTTTTAAGACATCCATTGCTCTTTGTGTAATTTCTTGTAAATTTCCTATTGGTGTAGGAACTAAATACAATGTTGGTTTTGCTTCATCAAAGCTTTTCGTTATCTTCATCACTGAAATCCTTATCTGGCCACAATTCTTCAAAAGATACAAAACGTACTTCTTCTTTATTTTCTAGTTTAACTTGTTTTTGTAAAACATTCATACTGGTAATGCGATACTTATTATCTTCAAAAGTAACCATTGAATTAATCTTTGGAAGATCTTTTCGAAGACGTGTATACTCATCATTTTCATAACGTAAACAACACATTAGCTTACCACATTGACCACTTAACTTTTGAATATTTAATGCTAACAATTGGTTTTTTGCCATATTAATTGACACTGTATCAAAATCACTCAAGAATCTAGAACAACATGTTTCCATTCCACAGTTTCCTAGACCTCCAACCATTTTTGCCTTATTTCTAGGTCCTACTTGTCTCAGCTCGATACGACAATGCAATTGACTGGCAAGATCTTTTAATAGTTGTCTAAAATCAACTCGATCATCAGATACATAAGTAAAGATTACTTTAGAACGATCCAAAGTATATTCTCCACTAATCAAATGCATATCTAAATCCAAAGCTTCAATACACTTATGACAAATTTTCATTGCATATTGTGCTTTTTTTACATTTTCTTCTTTTTGAACCAAGTCATATTTAGTGGCTAAACGTAAAACTGGTTTACAATCACCTTTAATCTTTTTGGCATCATAATCAATTACTGGTGCGCAAACTTTACCTAATTCTTTTCCTCTCACTGTCTCAACTACAACTTGATCATTTAAAGCATATTTTATGTTTGATCCAAATGTATAGGCTTTTTTCGACTCATCAAATTGAATATATACTATATATTTATAGGACACTTTTTTTTCTTCCTGCTTCATTCATTCACGACCTTTCGTACATCATAATAAATTTTATCTAAAAACAAAGCTAAATCAACTGGTCTTCTTAAAATATCCATTGATTCAACTAAAATTGTCTGTATCTTAACACGTTTTGTCAAAGATAAATTTTTTTCCTCTTTTTTTAATTCATATAAGACCCATTGAATCCATAATCGAATCCATTCTTTTTTCATTAAAGAACCTTTCGCAATAAATACTTCACTTTGTAAAGAAAAAATCTCATTCATTGAACCCATATGTTTTACATAATCTTTAGCCGCTTGTCGAATAACAGACACTTCTTCATATTCAAGAAGCTCACAAGCCTTATTGTAAGTATATCCACTATTAGCCAACATTTGCGCTGTGTCTTGATCACAATTTTCTAGCAATTTATTCACAATATCAATTCTCGAAGCTGGTCTAAAATGGATCCATTGACAGCGTGATTGAATTGTTGGAAGAATATTGGATTTTTCATCCGCAATCAGGATACCAAAGATTCCTGGAGCCGGTTCTTCTAAAAACTTCAAAAGACTATTTGATGCATCAACTGTTGCATCATCAAAACCATCTAAAACATAGATCCTGCGATCTTCTAGTTCAGCACTTGTTGTCTCAAACAACTCCTGAATTTTTAAAACATCATTTTTCTTGATGCGATTCTTTGTGCCATCGATCCATTTATAATCTATAGCTTCTTCATGTTCAATTCGTTTACATACATCACATTCCTGACATGCAAAACCATCTTCATCTTTATGCTGACACACAATACTTTGTGCAAATAACAAAGCCGTTTCTTTTTTGGGAGCACTCTTATCTCCTTCAAATAAATACGCATGCGCCAAATGATCTTTTGTCAAAGCGTTCGATAATGTTTTATATACAACTGGTTGCGTTTCCTTTAATAATTTCTTATTCATATTCATGAATCACTTTCATTACTTCCTTTAAAGTATTTTCTATAACAACCTTTAATTCTGGTTCTGCATCAATGACACAAATTCTTTCTGGATACATTTTAATTAGTTTTGTGTATCCTTCTCTTACTTTTTTATGAAAATCACTTTGTTCAAGATCTAAGCGATTCTTATCCCCTCTTAGATTCATTCGTTTCTGTCCCGTTTCAATGCTGACGGAAAGAAAAAAAGTTTTTACTGGCATACACCCATCAATTGCAAATTGATTGATATCATAAACTTCCTTCATACCTAAATCTCTTGCATATCCCTGATAAGCAAGACTTGAATCTAAAAAGCGGTCACATAACACGATAGCTTTTCTATTTAACGCTGGAAGAACTCGATCCTTTAAATGCTGTCTTCTACTTGCTGCATATAATAAAGCCTCGGTTCTAGGATCCATGCTTGTATTTTCAACGTCTAGTAAAATATTACGAATGGATTCGGCTATTTTAGATCCACCAGGCTCTCTTGTATAAACCACATCATATCCTTGTTTTTTTAATTCTTCATAAATGGCATTACAAACTGTGGTCTTACCACTTCCATCATTTCCTTCAAATGTTAAAAAGACTCCTTGTTTCATGATCTATCTCCAATCTTTTTGCATTATAACATATATTTAAAATTCATTCTTTCTTTTATTATATAATGAATAAGGTGATTATTATGTGTTCTCAGATGAAATTAAACGAAAAGGATATTTTATATTTAAAAAATAATTTCAATATTCATTTTGATATCCCATTTCAAACAATTAAACCAAGTGAATTAGCTTTAGTACTATACAAAGAAAAAGAAATTCAATCTAAACTTTTACGATTTGGATGGAATGAAAAACACCTCATTATAAATGCTCGACAAGAAACACTTTTAGATAAAAAGCTCTTTAAACACGCAAAAAGATGTCTCATTCCCGTCAGTACATTTTATGAATGGAACCCTGCAAAAAATAAAGTTTCATTCTACTCAGACCATATTCTATATCTTGCTGGAATTATAAATAATAAAAATGAATTTTTGATCATCACAACAAATGCAAATGATTCAGTAAAAAAGGTTCATAACCGAATGCCTTTGATAGTTGAAGAATCTGATATTGAAAATTGGTTTGATGATCATTTATTCAAAGATCTATTGCATAAAATACCAGGTTCCTTGATGCATGATCAAAAGCTCGAACAATTATCATTATTTTAGACAAAAAGAAGCATCACTGCTTCTTTTTATTTTTTCTTTAACGATTGTTTTATAGATCCTTTATTAATATTCCAAGTTCCAATTACTTCATTAACCGTAGATATCGTGACAAAAGCCTTATAGTCAGATTGATGAAGATAATTTAGTAATTTCTTATACTCACTCGTTGTCATGATTGTAACCAATTCAATCTTAGGTACTTTATCAAAGCCACCAACAGCAGAATATACAGTTACACCTCGATTCATATCTTCCATGATATATTTCATAATTTCTTCATAATGCTCACTAAGAATACATATGCGTTTACGCTTGTTAAAACCACCAACAAAATAGTCAACTGCCTGTCCATTAGCATATGTACCAATTAAACTGACGATCATAGTAGAGATGTCATAAACGAATATAGAAGTTGCGGCCGTAATAATTCCACATATAGTCAAAGCTTTTCCTATTTCAAGATGCGTATATTTACTAATGATTTTTCCAACGATATCCATGCCTCCACTAGACGCATTTACATTAAATAACATAGCCTGCCCAAACGCTATGATTAAAGTATAGGAAATCAAATCGTATACACTATTTTGTGTCAAAGACTCTTCCAAAGGAATAACAATTTCAAAAACAGCTAAAAATAGCGGCAATAAAACAGATGTATATACTGTTTTAGCACCGAATTCTTTACCAATGAAAATAAAACCAATAATCAATAACCCAACATTTAAAATAAAAGTTATTACAGAAATTGGTAAATGAATCACTTGATTTAATACCATAGATAAACCAGAAATACTTCCGACTACGATTCCACTAGGAATCAAAAAGAAATAAATTGAACATGAAATAATAAACATTGCAAACGTAATATACGCAAATTCAGAAACTGTTTTCTTTGTCATAGTCATCTCTTTCCTTTCCTACAAACGAATTCATTATAACAAGACAAGAACTGAAATGATAGGTGTATTTTAGTAATTCTTTTTAATTAAAAGTTGTCTCATAAAGTTCTTTATTGTCTTAATTTTAAGTTATAAGCTACAGATATGAACCATTCACTTTATCATGAAAAAAATGACCTAATCATAAACACAAAAAAGAATTACAATACAATCAAAAGGAGGTATCTATTATATGAAAATATTGGTTGGTTCTGTTTCTCACACAGATTTAATTAAAGACACTTTACTTGCTCTAGATAAAGTGCAATTAAAATATGAGGGGAAAAAAGGATTAAATATGATCTTTACTTGCGATGAAGTTGATGAGAAAGCAACATATAGAATCGTAAAAGATACTTTAAAAGCACTCCCTGAATTAGGCGGACTTTTCTTTAATGTAACTATTGAAAAATAACAAAAAAATTGAACTAATAATTATTCAGATAATTTAAATCATTAATCTAAAGTTGTAAGGACTGATTTTGTATTCTACATACATCAGTCCTTTTTTCTTAGCGTAATTCTAGATTTATCATGCTATTCGACATATTCTTCCATTGATTTCTTTATAATAAAGAACCATATTTTAAGTATGACTTATTTTGAACATTAAAAAAGCAAACTTTTGAGTTTGCTTAAAATCAAATCATAACTTTTTATTCTACAACAACTTTTGTTTTACCAATGTAATCATGAAAAGCTCTATGACTTTTTGTTCCAGCAGCTAACATTGAAGATAGAATGAATAAAATCGTTCCGATCCACTGCCATATTGTTTCGACATAAACGCCTGTCATAAGAGTTATCATTTGACGAATATATCCACAAACAACTATAGATCCACTCTCAAAAATGAACATACCAACAACATATCGCATGAGCAATCCTTTTAAAGATACATTAGAGCCATCTAAATTGACAATTTTTAATTTTAGCCATTTTTTCCCGATAGTTTGACCTGGATAAATTTTCCATGGAATATACACATAGTAGAAAAGAGCAAATAAAATAGACAATATACCCGCAAAATAAGACCAAAATGTTCCGTATCCCAGTGACGGAAACACATATAAATCACTGAACATATCAGACTTGCCTGTGATAGCTCCATATGTGAATACAGCAGGAAGCCCTAAAAAAATACCTCCTAGCGCCCAATCAATCACATATGCGCCAAATCTTTTATTAAAAGGCAATTCGTTAGGTGTATTATCAATCCAACTAGTGATTTTAGAAATAATTGAATTTTTTTTCATTCTTATCCCTCTTTTTTCTGATTAGAATAAAGCCAGTCCATCGCTTTTTTCATTCGAGATAAACCTTCTTCTAATTTTGACTTTGGACAACCACAATTTAATCTTAAATATTTGGTTCCATTTTCACCGTAAGTTTCCCCTTTCATGATTGCTACTTTACCTACATGAACAAGGGCATCTTGTATTTCTTCAGTTGAAAAAGGAACATCACGAGCATCAATCCAAGCTAAATATGTTCCATCCGGAATTTCAAATTTAAAATCAGGTAAATATTTATCTAAATACTCTTTTACAAATCTCATGTTCTCTTTGATATATTCGTTAAGTTGATCTATATAATCATCACACTCAGTATATCCAACCATAGTCGCATACATACCAAAAATACTAGGTGAGTTTAAAAAGTCTACTTTTCTTGTATTATGTAAAAAATCTTCTTTAACTTTTTCATTTGGAATGATCACATATGAACCACCTAAGCCTGGTACATTTAAAGTTTTGCTGCAAGAAGAAGCTGTATATATTTCATCATAACTATCTTTATATGATAGTAAAGGAATATGTTTTCTATTTTTTAAATGAAGATCCATATGAATTTCATCTGAAATAATTTTCACTTCATATTTCTTACACAAATCAATGATCTTATCCATTTCTTCTTTAGTCCATATTCGACCTGTAGGGTTATGTGGAGCACATAACAATAATAATTTTGCAGAAGATAATTGATTTTCTAATATTGTAAAATCAATCTCAAACGTTCCATTTACTTTTAATAGATTATGTGAAATTAATTTCCTTTTATTATCCTCGATTACAGTAAAAAAGGAATCATACATTGGATTAAATGTAACAACTTCATCTCCAGGTTTTGAAAGAATACGAATCAGAAGAGAAACAGAATACATTACTGATGGACTATAAACAATCCAATCTTGATTTAATTTGCAGTTATGCCTTCTTTCATAAAAGCTACAAATACTTCCTTTGAAATCCGAATGATTCCATCTGGAATATCCATAAAGTTCCCTTTTTGATACTTCTAATATTTTCTTTGTAATAGGATGTGGAATTTTAAAATCAGTATCAGAAATTGAGAATGGTAAAAGATCTTTTTCCCCAAAACGATCTTCAATATAATCCCACTGTGTACAATAAGTCCCTAAGCGATTATTTATTTCATCAAAATTATATTTCATATTATTGCTCCTTTAGAATACACAATTCTTTTGATGTATGATTTAGCGCTACACCAACACCATTTTTTATTAATACATCG
The DNA here is from genome assembly GCA_946408025.1 of uncultured Faecalitalea sp. Lineage (GTDB taxonomy): Bacteria > Bacillota_I > Bacilli_A > Erysipelotrichales > Erysipelotrichaceae > Faecalitalea. Next base: position 14,880 of record CAMJQJ010000003.1, on the reverse strand, counting down.
TCCTCTATTCGTACTCCACCTACTCCAGGGACATATACTCCCGGCTCACATGACATAATCATATTTTCAGTTAAGATTGTTGATGAATTTTGATTTAAAAAAGGATATTCACAACCATCACCAATACCAATACCATGCCCTAATCCATGTCCAAAATATTCACCATATCCATGCTTTGTAATGATATCTCTAGCAATATTATCCGCATCCATCCCTGTAATTCCAGCACGAATTCCTGCTAAAGCTTTCGTCTGTGCTTCATATACCGTATTATATATTTCAACCATTTTTTCGCTTGGACTGCCAATAAACAGCATTCGTGTCATGTCTGATTGATAATTATTTACCTGCACACCAAAATCAATCATGATTGGATCATGTGCTTTGAGTTTACGATCTGTTGGTCTACCATGTGGCAAAGCAGTTCTTGTACCAGATGTAACAATAGTGTCAAATGACATTTGTTGTGCTCCCATTGAAATAGCATAATATTGCAACAAAGCGCTAATTTCATATTCTGTCATTCCAATTTTTATCTGATGCTTTACCTTTTCAAAAATATCATCTGCCATATCGACAGCTAACTGTATCTTTTCAATTTCTTCTTTTTCTTTACAAATCCTTAATAATCCAAACTCTTCTTCCCATAATGTGATTTCAAAGTCTGAAGATACATATTTTTTATATACATTCACAGAAGTTGTTGCATTTTCTAGTGCTACATTTCTACAACCCTCTTGTTTTAAAACATTTAATGTATCTGTAACCATGTCATCTTGTATCAGATGAATTTTTAAATCATGTTCTTTTTGTTTGGCTTCTTCTAAATAACGACCATCTAACACAATGTAACCTGTATCTTTTAAGATTATCAGTTGACATCCACTTCCAGTTAATGTATTTAGATATTTTTTCATGGTTTTGCTCTTTATGATGACTGCATCAACTTTTTTTTCATTCATCATTTCACGCACTTTATTCAAATACTTTGCCATATAATATACTCCTTTTTATAAGCAGCAAGAGGCAAGCCAAAGCTTGCCTACTCTTAAAAGTCTAAATCTAAGTCGTCTAACAAAGCTTCATCCTCTTTGCTAATTACAGATTTCTTTTCTTCAAATTCTTTTTCCTGTTCTAATTCACGTTTTTCATAGATTTTAAAGAATGGATAATATAACAATATAGAAAGAACCAACTGAATTGCGTTCGCAACAATTGACATATAATCTAAATTAGTTAAGAAACCTTCTAAGAAAACACCTACATAAGGTGGAGTAAAGAATGGTTTATCTAAAATACCAAAATACATCATCCAATGAGGAATTGTTCCGATGATTCCTCCACATAATACATATGGAATAAAGAAGATTGGATTCAATACGATCGGAGCTCCAAACAAAATAGGTTCATTGATACCAAACAATGATGGAATTAAAGCTACACGTCCAATTTGTTTTTGAGCTTTCGATTTTGATAATAAGCACCAGAATACCAACCCAAATGTAACACCAGTTCCTGTGAAGTTTGCAAACGCTGAAATTGATCCACCAGTATAGAAATGTGGTAAAGCTTCATGAGCTTGGTAAGCTGCAATGTTTTCTGCCAAGAACTGAGTAGAAATTGGACTTGTAATTGGTGATAGCACTGATGGGTGAATACCAAAGAAGAATAACAAACAAGAAATCGTCTGTAAGAAAGTAAATGCTAATGGATTATCCATTGAACCTACCAAAGGAGCCAAAATATTTGTGAAAATCATTGGTGGCAATGTATTCAAGAAGTTTACACAAACCACACGGATAATCAAGAAGAAACCAACGATAATTACTGAAATTGGAATCATCTCAAAAGAACGAGAAACAAAATCTGGTACTGATTCTGGCATTTTAATTGTAAATTTCTTTTTCTTGCACCAACGGAACAATTCCACCGCTACTACAGAAGCTGCCATTGCGGCAAATAATCCTTTTGGTCCAAAATAAGTTGTGGAAATACCTCCATCTTCAGTATAATCAACAGCCATCATTAAGAAAGCTAATACTGCCATTGACATCGCACCTGGATAATCTAATTTATATGAATTAGATAAATGGTATGCAATTATCGCAGAAACATACAATGACATCAAAGCCATACCTACATTATATGGAATATAAATTATATCCAAATTTGCCAAGATCCACTGTGAAACCGCATTATTTTCTCCAATCATATTTGGAATAGCTTCTGGAATCAAACAAAAACTACCTATAATCAACAAAGGTGTCATTGCAACCATTGATTTTTTAATTGCACTTAAATGAACTTGTTTATCCATTTTATTTGCAAGCGGTGTCAAATATTTTGACATAAACGCCTCAAATTTATCAAACATTACTCTTCCTCCTATTTCCTCTATTTCATTTTATTTTTGCATATCAGCTTTTTTACGAGCAATTAATGCCATTTTCATTACAGTCGCTCCATCCATTTTTCCATATGTATCTTTGTCCACAATTACATATGGGATTTTGTAAGGATCGATCATTGGATGAATATAATCCATTCTATGAGCAATCTGAGGACCTACCACCAATACATCACAATCCTCAATTTCACTTTGAAGGATATCTACAGGAACTGCCACAAATTTAAAATCATCTTCATTCAATTTAGCAGATTCCTTGACAGTTTTTTTCATACTGTCCATTAACATTGTTGTAGAGAAACCTCCTGCACAGCACAATACAATTTTCATTTTACTTTTCCTCCTTTGCTTCAAAAATTTCTATTAGCTCCTCAATCAAATCGCGTGCTAATTGAGAAGTCATATAATGGTCTTGTGCATGAACCATTAAAAGCCCAATTTCTGGTTTATTTTCTCCGGACATTTCAGCTGTAATCAATTGAGTTTGAATCTTATGTGCTTCTAAATCTGCTTTTCTTGATTCAGCCAATAATGCTCTTGCTTCATCGTATTTTCCTTCTTTGACTTTCTTTAAACCTTCAAAAGCTTTTGCTTTACTTTCTCCAGCAGAAGAAATAATACTTACGATTTGTTGTTCTAATTCAGTCATTTTTCTTACCTCCAATAAATGTGACAAATTCTTTGTATTTTTCTTTATTTAGAGATTTGGATAATGCAACAACCAATTTAACGGCATTATCTAAATCGTCTTGATGAACATAAGACATGCATCCATGGCAATATCTCAAAGGTATTCCTATTACAAGTGCCAATTTTCCATCACCTGTCAAATGAGCATTTCCGGCATCCGTTCCTCCACCACTAAACATGTCCATTTGGAAAGGAATGTTATTTTCTTTTGCAACTTGTTTTACAAAAGCCAATAATTTCTCATTAGGTGCCAGCGTCTTATCGTAATGTACAATCATTACTCCTTTTCCTATATCTCTATGATTTGTATAATTTCTTACCAATTCAGGATTATTGGCCACATCTATTGCGAAAACAATATCTGGGTTCACATGATAAGTAGCTGTTTTGCCTCCTCTAACACCAACTTCTTCGCTGCTTGTCCCCGCAAAGAATAATTCAGCTTCACATTCTTCATTAGACAAAGTTTTTAAGCTTTCTGCGATAACATAACACCCTGTCCTATCATCCATTGCTTTTCCTGCAATAATAGACGTTTTATCAAGCTGACAAGATTCGGTATCAAAAGTAACCATATTTCCAATTTCAATGCCTAAACTTTCAACTTCTTCTTTTGTACTCACACCAAGGTCAACATAAATTTCTTTTATTGAACCATTGTCACTCTTTGTAACATTCATCAATCCTTTCACTTTTCTTCCGGACTTTGTTGTTACGCGAACTTTTTGCATTTCTAAACTTTTATCAGTTACGCCACCAAGTTTTATTAAATATAAGAAACCTATATCTGAAATATGTCTTACCAAAAATCCTACTTCATCCATATGTCCTGTAAACATAATTTTTAATGGATCTTTTTGGTTAGTTTTTTTATTAAAAATAATGCTTCCTAAATGATCAAAATCAATCTCATCACATTTCTCATGACATTCTTCCCATAAAATATCCCTTACTTCATTTTCTTTAGAAGCAACAGCATCAGCATTGCTTAAACGCATCAACAATGAATTATTCATCGAATGATTCCCTCCATTTCTTTTAAAACAATTAGCATTTCTTCAAAAGAATTCGAATGTAATACTCTTTGTAAACGTTGTTCATCTTTCATCAGCATATAAAGTAACTTTGTAATATCTTGATGTTTTTGATAATCTTCTTTTGTTAAAGAAATCATAAATACAATTCGTACCGGTTTATTTAATTCCATAAGTTGATTTTTAACAATAAAAGTAGAAATCACATTTTTTGAAGCACACATTTCTATCGGGTGAGGAATAGCAACACCATTGATATAAACCGTACTCATATATTCCTCACGAAGCTGAACATTGCTTAAGTAATGTTCGTCTCCATAGCCATCATCCATTAATCTTTTTGCCATATAATCAAGCAATTCACGATAAGAGCTTGCCTCTCCTATTTCAAAAAATTTTTTTGAAAATAACGTATTTACAGAACTAGATAAATCTAATAATGACATCGTTTTAACCTGATCGTACTCCAATAATTGTTTAATTTTTTTCAAATCTTCGTCATCTAACAATTCATGAATATATATTACGGGTACTGAAAACTCTTTGGTCAAAGGCATAATCGTAAATATAATATCTGGTTCAAATTTCTGAACTTTTTCCATTTCTAAAAAGCTGAACGACTCAACATTCTCATTAGGAAATAGCGATTCTATTTGCATTTTTATTAAAAATGCAGATCCTCCCCCAGAAGAACAAACAACCGCGATACGATTAAATCGCTTAATATTTAATTGCTTTTCTTTTTCGAAGTGAGCTGCAAAATGTGTTGCGATAAATGCAGCTTCTCCATGAGATACATCAACTCCATATTTCTCTTTCAGCATCTCACTAAAACTAATTGCCATATTGAAGACCCTAGGATAACGAATACTGATTTCATCTGTTAGTGAATTTTTATATGATATTTTTTGATAAAACCTCTCTATCAATAAAGAAACATGTTTAATCAATAATTCTTTGAATTGAGTATCTTCTTTTAAATGTGTGCCATAATTTTGATCCACTTCTTCCAGAAATAGCTCAACATCATCTGTCAAATTACGATTTTTTTCTTTTTCAGGTGTTTGTATTCTGACTTTCTTTCGGATTTTTTTATCTAGCTCCAATAAATATTCGTTACAAATGGAAACATCATATACTTTTACCACCCATTCATTTAACGATATTATTAAACGTCCTATTTCATCATCTAATAGCCCTGAGTAATCAATTTCTATATTTTTTTGTTTACATGCACAATACGCTTGTATTTGCATACAAACATATACTTCTTTTAATTCTGCATAATTGATCATGACATTGGCTTTGGCAAATTCATTAATCAATGTTTTATATATAACCTCAAAATCACCCAATGTATCTTTTACATCTTTAACTAAAACAGAATTATTTTCTATAAATAAATCTCTTAGTAAACTAATGTAAGGTATTTTATCTTTTTTTAAACGAATTCCATAATGACTTTTCTTCTCTAATGTCAAGCCATACTCGTTTAATTCATTTTCTACATTTTGTATTTCTTTCTTCAAAAGTGTTTTACTTATTTCAAAATGATTAGAAATAGAATCTAAAGTTACATAATTTGTTTGTATTGCTATCCAAGCTAATATATTTGATACTCTTTCTTTTACATTTAATACTTCATCTTTGGAAAGAGATTGATAAAAGATTAAAAATTTTTCTTTATCTTGAATTTCTAACAAATATCCTTTTCCTCTAAACTGTTTTAACTCATATCCTTTTGAAGATCCGATTTGTATCAGGTAAGAAAGATCATTTTGAATTGTTCTTTTGGAGACTTGATATTTATCAGTAAAATAATCCAACGTTAGATAATCGTTTGCTTCAATTAAATCCGAAATTATCAAATACATTCTCATGATCGTTCCTCCTTTCGCAAAGTCATACTATCACTGTAACCTCTTACATTAACAGAACTTTTTTTTCACATAAAAATGCAATTATTTCTCAATTATGCATTCAATTTCGACTTTTACCCCTTTTGGTAATTGAGAAATTTCAATGCAGCTTCTTGCTGGAAAAGGTGATACAAAATAATTTCCATATACTTCATTTAATTCATCAAATTCTTTTAGATTGGTCATGAAAACCGTTGTTTTTACTATGTTATTTTTATTAAGTCCTAAATCTAATAATACTCCATCAATATTTGACAAAACTTGTTTTGTCTGTTCTTTGATTCCCATAGGAATTTCTCCTGTTTTTGGATTCACAGGAATCTGACCCGATAAAAAAATGAACCCATTACTTTCTATTCCTAATGAATATGGGCCTATTGAGCTTGGCGCTTTTGTTGATTTAATTTCTTTTTTCATATACATCCTCCGTATTAAATTTATTTTCATTTTATAAGTTTGTTTAAAACACGAAAAGGACATATTTTTCTTTTTATTATGCAACAACAAATTGCATAATAAGCTGAAAAAAACGTCCTTTATTAAAAGATTATTCTCCTTTTATACTAATAACGATCAAATACAGAAAGGAAATGTTCAAATGAAAGAGAAAAGAAAAGTTGTATTAGTTGGCACTGGATTTGTAGGTATGAGTTTTGCCTATAGCATGCTTATTTCTGGAGATATTGACGATCTTGTATTGATTGATATAAACCAAGAAAAAGCAATCGGAGAAGCTATGGACCTACAACATGGAATGCCTTATGCAAAACGCAAAATCAATATCAAGGCAGGAAATTACGATGAGTGTAAAGATGCTGATATCGTTGTAATAACTGCAGGTGCTACTCAAAAACCTGGTGAAACTCGCTTAGATTTAACAATTACAGACACAAAAATCGTAAAAGGTGTTACTACCGAAATAATGAAATCCGGTTTTAATGGCATCATCGTTGTTGCATGTAACCCTGTTGATATTATGACCTATGTTGCTCAAAAAGTATCTGGACTTCCAAAAAACAAAGTAATAGGCAGTGGAACGTTATTAGATACTGCAAGACTTCGCTATATGTTAAGTGAATACTTAAATATTTCCAGCAGTAATATTCATGCTTATATAATGGGTGAACATGGTGATACAAGTTTTGTTCCTTGGGACCATGCATATATTGGAAGTAAAAAATTATTAGATGTGATTGAAAAAAAGCAATTAAATGTTAAAGATTTAGATAAAATATACACAGATGTACAACAAGCAGGATATGAAATTGTAAACAGAAAAAAATCCACTTATTATGGAATTGGTTTATCGTTAAATAGACTTGTCCATGCCATTTTAAATGATGAACATGTTATTTTAACTGTATCAACTTACCAGAATGGAGAATATGGCTATTCAGGTATTTACAATGGAGTACCAGCTTTAATCAGTAAAAACGGTATTGAAGAAGTTTTGGAACTTGATCTAAACGATAACGACAAACAAAAATTCTTACATAGCTGTCAAACTTTAGAAGATATCATCATAAATACAGTCAATCCATTGCTATAAACATTGCATTTACCAGGAATCCTGTAATGTTTATTTATATACCCTCATTGTTTAAATGATAAAAGAGCAATTACTTTTTTCAAAAGAAATTGCTCTTTTATTTAATATGTCATTTTATGAATTAATAATATAAACTTGCTTTTCCAACAGAGTTGAATAATTTACATTTTTCTTCAACAACTTTAGCACATTCTTCCATGCACTCTGGATAAATTTGTAGAGGCTCTCTGTAGTCAAGATTATTGTTCAACACTTCGCGGCACTTATTATAGAAAGCAACCTTGATATCACTTGATATATTGATCTTGCAAATACCATTTTCAACTGCAGCAGCGATTTCTTCATCTTTATTTGATGAACCACCATGTAATACCAATGGAACTTTTACTTCTTCTGTAATTTCGTTAAGGATATCAATTCTTAATTTAGGTTTCATATCTTTTGGATAGATACCATGAGCTGTACCAATTGCTACAGCAAATGTATCAATACCTGTGTCTTCAATAAATTGTTTAGCTTCGGCAGGAACTGTATAAATTACACCTTCAGTTCCACCTTCAATAGAGTTTCCAGTTGTACCAATTGTTCCTAATTCAGATTCGACACTAACATTTGCAATATGAGCTGTCTCAACAACTTTTTTTGTAATTGCAACATTTTCTTCATAAGGAAGTTTAGAAGCATCAATCATAACAGAAGTCATTCCAGCCTGAATAGCTTTAACAACTGTTTCATATTTATCACCATGATCTAGATGAATAACAACAGGAACATCTGTTTTGCTAGCTTCATAAATCATTGCCTGAATTTGTCCATAACCAACAAATTCAAATTCATCTGGACTCATTTCTAAAATAACTGGTGATTTTAATTCATTTACTTTTTTCATTACAGCTTTAAGTAACTGATCACTACCAATATTGAATGCTGGAACAGCAAAATGATTTTCCTGTGCAACTTTCAATAAATCTTTCATATTCATTAACATATGTATTTCCTCCTTATTTTATAGCGATTTTCCAACAGAACCTGATAACTGAATATAATGTTTTACAAGTTCCTGACTCTCTTTTTCAACTTGATTCATCATGACCCAATAATTGATATTAGGATCTTTATCTAGATGCGCTTTGATAGCAGCGGTATTTGCATTCATAAAATCACAACCAACATTGATTTTGTTAATGCCATTTTCAACTGATTTTCTGATATTCTCATCACCAGAGCCAGAACCACCATGCAAAACCAAAGGCATTTTCGTTAATTTTTTTATTTCTTTTAATCTTTCAAAATCAAATTCTGGTACATAACCTTCTGGATAATTTCCATGACTTGATCCATAAGAAACAGCCAAGCAATCTACGCCTGTTTCTTTGGCAAAACGAAGAGCCTGCTCAGGATCTGTTTTCATCTGATCGCTAGTCATAGTTCCTTCAGTACCACCCATGCATCCAATTTCACCTTCAACACTGGCACCATAAGCTTTAGCAAATTCGACAATTTCACGAGTCATCGCAATATTTCCTTCCAAATCGTATCGACTCGCATCAACCATCACACTTGAATATCCATCATGTAAAGCTTTTTTTAATAAACCTACATCCACTCCATGATCAAAATTCAATGCAACTTCTACACTAGCTCTATTAGCCAACATTTTTACAATAGGAGCAATTAACTCACTATCACAATGATTGACCATGTGTTCTTGAACTATATTGACGATAATAGGAGCTCGAAGCGACTGTGCAGCATTAATCACTGCACGAGCCGTTTCGATATTGAAACAATTGATTGCCATTACAGCATAATTGCCTTGATTCGCCCGTTCAAGCATTCCTTTCATTGATACATACATATTCGATAATCCCTCTTATAAAACTAGTCGAATGAAATTCCTGATAAATCTACTTCTTCTTCTACTTCTTCAACAACACCAGCAGCTTCTTCTTCTGTTAGAGGCTTTTTGATCAATACTAATAATACTGCAGTTACACATGAACCAATCAGTAGAGCTGCAACAGCAACTAATGGTTGAGACATTGCTGGAATAACGAATACTCCACCACTTGGCACTGGACTACCATTTCCAAAGAAGAAACTAATTGCTCCACAAACTCCACATCCAATTGAAGTTGAGAATACAGTACGAATCAAATCGTTCATTGCAATAGGAATAACACCTTCAGAAATCATACATACACCCATTGGGAAAGCAACTTTGATATTTTCTACTTCTGTATTTGTGAAAATTCTTTTGTGCATTACTTTTGAAAGTAATAATGCAAATGTTACACCGAATGGTGGAACCATAGCTGCCAACACCTTGATTCCTTCTGGTTCTGTAATACCTTCTAGTAGCAAACCATCACAAATTAAGTTAGGAACTTTACTGATTGCTCCTCCATAGTCAATACAACCAATAGCACCAATAATGAATCCATAAAGTGCTTTTGAAGATTGATCCAATCCTGTAATGAAGTTTGTTAATCCATTTGTCATCCACATAATTGGTGTTCCTAGTACAAAATACATCAATAAACCACCAATCATAGCCGTTAATGTTGGAATGATCATCATTGGCATCAATGCTTCAGCCCATTTTGGAACCTTAACATAATTGCGAATTGCTAATGCGATATAACCTGAAACAAAACCACCAATCAATCCACCTAAGAATCCTGCACCTAAGAAACTAGCAATCTGTCCCATCAAGAAACCTGGAGCAATACCTGGACGATCCGCAATAGAGTATGAAATATAACCTGCGATAAAAGATGGAAGCAATCCCATACCTAATACACCAAGTGATGTAAATGCACTAGGTATTGTTACTTCTGACAGATCAGTTATTACTTGACCTCCCATTAAGTTACCAACAGCAATTAACAAACCAGATGCAACAACCAAAGGAAGCATATAGGAAATTGCCGTTAACATATGTCTTTTTAATTCTTGTCCTAAACCTTTCATAATGTTCCCTCCTAATATTATTTATTTAGTTCTGATTCAATTTTTTGAAGTAATTGTTTTGGCGCTTTAACTACCAAACTTGTAGGAACTTTGATTGTTTTCTTTCCTTCAAAACGCTCTGTTCCTGTAATGGCAATATCAACAGCTAAAATTACAACATCGGCTTCAGCAATCTGTTCTGGAGTCAGTTCATCTTCTGTTCCGATTGTTCCCTGTGTTTCAACATGGATACTATGTCCAAGCGCTTCACTAGCTCGGATTAATTTTTCTTTTGCGATGTACGTATGGGCAATCCCTGATGTACAAGCTGCTACTGCTACGATTTTCATAAGTTTCTCTCCTTTCTCTCTTTAACTGTCTTAATCTTACCAAATAAATAATCCGGCACATTTTTACTAAGGTCTTTTTAATGAGGTACTTTTTTTTATTTTAAAAAACAAAAGGTCATATAAATGCGGTCATTTTTAAGCAAACACTGATTTTAAATCTTCTACTGTTGTAGCGTTCAACATTCTCTCTACAGCTTCATCATTTCCTAGCTTTCTTGCAATATCTGCCAATAACAACATGTGGTTTCTTGCATACTCATGATTATTGCTTACCGCAAACAAGAAAATCAATTTTACTCCTTTTCCATCCAATGTTTCCCATTCAATTTCATGATCTAATTTTGCAATGGCTATTCCTACTTGAGTGACAGAATCACTTTTTCCATGTGGTATTGCGATGTAATTTCCGATACCTGTAGTTCCTTCGCTTTCCCTTAAATATATATCTTTCTTAAAACTTTCAACATCATCAATATATCCTGCATCTTTTAATTTTTTGGATAATAATGTAAGAACCTCTTCTTTGTTATTTGCCTGTGCATTTAAATCAATAATACGTTCATCTAATACATCTAATACTTGCATAATTTTTGCTCCTCTCATCTAATTAAATATTTGTATAATTCCACTTCGGATCGTGAATTTCTTATCAAACTAATTTTCTCATTAGTTTCTATTAACGAAATAAATTCTTGATAGAATGATTGAACCCTTTTTATTTCTTCATGAGTCGATAGTTTAAAAGCTAACAAGAAAATGACATCTACCATTTCATCTTTATCCCAACGAACAGGATTTTTAAGAGTTACAATACTCACTTTTGATTGATTAACATGTATCTGAGCCCCATGTGGCAAAGCTACATAATTTCCAATCGCCGTCGATGTAGCATTTTCTCTTTCTTTAACAGATCTTGCAAATAATGAAGTTACAAATCCTTTTTCTTCCATTTTTTTACTTGCATAATTCAAAACATCTTCCTTATTTGTAAAATCCATATTTAAAAACATTAGTTCCGGATCAAATAATGGATAACAAATTGGGCTAAATGGGTTTTCTTGTGTAAATAGCGAAAAATGAAGTTCATCCATAAAAGTTCTTAATTTGATCATACCATCATCACTTAACAGATTTGAAACTTCTACGATTCTTCGATCTTTTTCTGTCATAGGTCGACTTGTAATAATCAAATCAACATCATCTTTATGTTCATAGAGTTTAAAATCATGACGACTTATGATTATTATTTCTTTAATTTCTGGAATCGTTCGTGAAATTCTTTCCGAAATCAATTCCGCATGACCTCGTGTAAAATCTGCAATTAAGATCGCCTTATATCTTTGCATTCTTCTTTCAATCGCAGATTGAATATATAAGGCAATAAATCCTATTTCATCCTCAGTTATTGATACTCCATAATACTTTTCAAACAAAATTGAAACAGACCATGTTGCCCTGAATACAGTTTTATATTCAGATTTAATAAATCCAACTAAAGAATTACTCTGTGGAGATCCATAACGTAACCTAAATATCGTAGAGCGCAAATGAAAAACTAAGCTTTCTTTTAAACGAATATCATCTTTTAAATCTTTCTCAAGAACTTTCCCAATCGTATCAAGCATCTCATCAATAAAAGATAATAGTTTTTGATCATATTTATGAATTACTTTCCATGCTTGTTCAGTCTGATCAATGCCCATAAATTTAGAACACATTATTTGCGTTGCCAAAAATAAAATATCTTCATTTGAAAACATCACATGAATTTTGTCGTGCATTTTTTGAAAGATTGCTACTGTAAAAGGATACTCGTTGTACTGTTCCAAAATTTCTACATCTTCTTGATTAATATGTAGCGGCATGCTGAAATCTTTACGTTGACATGCCAAACAACAATAAACCAATATTTCATAAAATGATTCATCTGCAAATTTATAATTCCATTCATTCTCTGTTTCAACTATACATTTTTCAATCAAATAAACATCGATGTTGGAAAAGAAATAATGAATTTTTTCACGAATCTTATCTGAAGTTTTCTCAGAACAAATATAATCTTTCAACGCCATTCTAAATTCATTTTCCTGATAAGATAAATAAAACCCATGCGTCCTTTCATTAACGATTCGAATATTATATTTATCCAGTCTTTTTTGACAATCCTTAATTGTTTTTAATACTGTAGGACCCGATAAATATAATTTTGACGACAGTTTTTGTGTGGTGATACTTTCTCTAGGCATAAGTCGAAAAAATATTTTTAATATTTCATTTTCTCTATCTTTGCCATCAGTAGCAATAGAACATTCATTGGAAATAACTAAATTAGATATTTTTTCTTTTTGTTCATTCGTTGCATTTAACCAGACACCAATTCGTGGTTTTCTTTCAATAGAACCCAATCCCTCTTCTTTCAAGAAAAAATCTACTGCTGAAATTTTGTTACGTGTCGCTTTTTCTGATAAGTTGATCCACTTTGCTATATCATTTGTAGATTGTACTTCTCCTTCCAACAAATGCCTCAATATTTCTCGAATATAGAAATTCGATTTTTCTACTTTCAATAAAATCACCTACTTTTGTATCTGAAACCCTAAACAAGCTGCTCCTAACAAACCACTGTCTTCGTCTAAATCTGTTTTTACGATATTAACGTATGGAGAGACGACTGAATAAACCTTTTCTTTTACTCTTTGTTCAACATCTTCAACAAATCCATTAATTTTAAGCGCTACACTTCCACCCAAGATAACGATTTCTGGATCAAGAAATGCATAAACCGCAGCAATATGATTTGCTAAATATTCTTTTGCTTGATCCATGATTGTTTGTGCTGTTTCATTTCCAGAAAGAGCCAAGTCGTTGACCTCACCAGCATGTTCTACTGATAATCCTGCTTTTTTTCCTCGAAGTGTTATGGCTGTTCCACTACTAATTGCTTCGATTCCTCCTGGATAAATTGTTCCATGTGATGGTCCATTGACCCAGTAAGGAATATTAGCTACTTCATGCGCAAATCCATGAGATCCTCTAAATATCTTTCCGTGATAAACATACCCGGAACCAACACCTGTTGATATTGTCATAAAAACAACTTCGTCTTTATCTTTTCCTTGTCCAAGAACTGCTTCTGCCAGAGCTGCTAAATTTGCATCATTTTCCAATTGAACTTCAAAGCCTAATAATTCGCTGAGTTCTTTTGATATTGGAAAATTCCACCAACCTTTTTCAAGGTTTGGTGTAGTCAACACTATGCCGTTAATCAAATCCAATGGTCCAGGACATGAAAGACCACATCCTACTATTTCAAATTCAAAGCCATCAACGATTTCTTTGATTTTCTTCATCGTTGGCCTAGGATTCTTATTATCAGTAGGAAATTGAAACCTCTCAACAATATGATAGTTTTCATCAACCAACGCAACTCGTGTATTGGTTCCACCAATATCTACTCCAATTGCATATTTCATTCCTTTTACCTCCATGGCAATAGGATAACATTTGAAAAAAAATGTGTATGAAAAAGAAAGGAATATAAATACTGTACTTTTTTTAAATAAAAAATACACAGAACGTGTATTTTATTTTTATAGAATCTAAATTGTGTATTAGAAATTTTCTATATGAAAAAATTATATGTAACCTTTTTATTATGGTCAATCAAAGAAATAAAAAAAAGAGGAATTATTCCTCTATCAAATTTAATAATTCTAAAATTCGATTCATGTCTTCTTCATTTTCATAATGAATTGAAATCGAATGTTCACTTACTTTGACAGATGTTTGAAAATATTCCTCCAATTTATTTTTTGCTTCTTTTATAAAAATATTTTCTTCAGGTCTTTTATCTGGTTCTTTTTTATGTTGTAAATCTTTTACTAACTGTTCTACTTTTCGAACAGACAATCCTTGATCAATAGCCTGTTTAGCAATTTTTCGAATCATATGTTCATCTTTTAGTCCGATTAATGCTCTT
>CAMJQJ010000002.1 GCA_946408025.1 uncultured Faecalitalea sp. | reverse complement strand
ATCTAATTTTTCATGTATTTTTAACTTTATCACTGTAATTTTAAATCGTTTTTTTTGTATATCTAAAAATACATAAATCTTCCGGTTTTATCCGAAAGCTTTTTGACTAAATCGTAAATTCATCCAACATCTTATCAAATTTCTTCTTTGACACAAAATGTGCAATAAACAAGATAATCAAAGAGAAGTCAAATGATACTGGAAGCCATATCTTTAATAAGAAGCACAATACAAAACTTGCTATATCCAAATATAAGTAATCTCTAGATGTCGTGTATCGTTTCACTAAGCGATACTTGATCTTCATATTACGATATAAGAAGACGATCGACAAAGCACCAACGATACCATCTACCCAAATGTTGAATAAGAAATTTTCTGTCAATATCGCTACTAGGAAGAAAATCAGTAAAGTACCCGTCATGACAATAACGATACCAGACATAACAAATTTACCTTTATCGTTTTGAATTACCTGCTCCATCATCTTCTTAAAAGAAGAACTTCGTGGCCATGAACGAAAATCACGAGCTAAATTGGAATCAAGCTTAATTTGATCAAGGCGATCTTCCTGAGCATATTTTTCACACTGATCAAAATAATATCGTGCTAAAATATCTTTCTTTGCCGGCGTGAAATCTTTCTTATCCAACGCATCTAGAAGTCGTTTAGCTTCTTTTTCTTTGGCCTGTGCACTTTCAGGCAAACTTGCCTGTACATCCAACCATTTATATTTTGTATAATCGATCATTATTCGTAAATGATCCCTTCAGCTTCATCAATTTTTACATTCGTATTATAGAAAGCTGTTAAAGATTCAACTGCATATCCTGTATCTTTGATACCAGCTGTTTCATAACAAGAATGCATTGCCAACTGAGGAAGACCAAAGTCAACAGCATGCACACTTACCTGTGTATTTGACAAGTTACCAAGAGTAGATCCGCCCACTACATCTGAACGGTTTGCGAATGTTTGAACTGGTACACCTGCTTTATTACAAATACCTGTAAACAAGGCACGGCTGAAAGCATCTGTTGTATATTTCTGATTTGCACTTTCTTTGATGACGATACCCTTATTCATATATGAGCAGTTTACCTGATCTGTTTTTTCTGGGTGGTTTGGATGAACAGCATGCGCATTATCACAACTTACCAAGAATGATCTTGCAACTGCCTGATAATATTCATCTGCTGATTTTCCTAAGCAGCCATTTACTCTTTGAAGAACATCATACAAGAATGTAGACATTGCACCTTGTTTTGTGTTTGAACCAACTTCTTCATTATCAAAGCAAGCATATACATTAACAGCATGATCATTGTTAGAATCCAAGAAAGCCTTCAAAGATACGAATGCACACTGTAAATCATCTAATTTAGGTGTTGAAACAAATTCATCCTTTAATCCCCAGATAACAGGTTTTTGACGATTTACCAAGAATAGGTCTTTTGCAAGGATCTGCGATACTTCTACGCCTAATTCATCTGCAACCATCTGATCAAATGCACCTTTTTTCAATTCTCCAGTTGAGAATAATGGACAAAGATCGATCTGGCGATTATAAGAATAACCATTGTTAATTTCACGATTGAAGTGGATTGCAACATTTGGAATAATTAAGATATCTTTATCAATATAAAGAAGTTTACTTTCAACTTTATTTCCTGTCTGCACCAATACACGACCAGCTACAGTTAATGGACGATCAAACCATGTAGAATCGATCATACCACCATAAGCTTCCACATCTAAACGTAGATATTCGCCCTGACCTGTTAATTCAGGAACACTTTTTACTTTATATGTAGGCGAATCAGAATGCGATGCAGTCATTTGGAAATGATAATCATCCAATTCTTTTCCTACTTTAAAAGCTACAACACTTGAATGATTGCGAATCGTATAATATTTTCCACCTTTTTCAACTGTCCACGCTTTTCCTTCTGGTAAATAAGTAAACCCATCCTTATCTAAATATGTTCGAATTGTTTTGATTGAATGAAACATACTTGGGCTGTCTTGAATAAATGACAGTAATTCTTTTGTAATTTCAATATTATTCATTTTATGAATCCTCCCTTTTTCAAGAATACCATTATTCTTTATAAAAGAAAAGAAACCAGCTCAAAAACTGGTTTCTTTTTTTATCGATGACTTTAAGCTTCTTTTGCGTCCTGAGCTTTACGAATAGCTGGTAGGATCAATCCTAATGCTGTTAATACGAATGGAGTAACCACATTCAAGATCATTGTGAACATATCATCAGAATACATACCTAAGATACAGCAAGCCAATGTTACAACGAAACACCAGATACCAAATGCCATACCTACTGTTCTACTCTTAACAAACTTATAATCACGTTTGAACTTATCTCCCGCTTTAACCAACATGTAGTAAGCAAAGAATGTCCATAAATAACGAAGAGGCATACATACAGAGTTCAATTTATTTAACTGAGCCAATACTTGTGCAGCACCTGAACCCATCATCTGAACAACGATAATAGCACCTGAAAGGATAACTACCATCCAAATACCATTGATATATGCACCAGCAGAGTTTTGTTTTAGCAACTGTTTTGGAACATACTGACGAGTATTTGGATCATCTAACAACATACGCAATGGAGCATCAATACTTACTACCAATGTAGAGAACTGACCAATAGCATTACATGCAGCATAGATAATCATCAATGCATTACCAACACCATAGTATTCTCCAAGTTTTTCAAATGCCCAGTAAGCACCATTTGCGATATAAGCTGTTTGAGATTCTGCAGATGCGAATACAACTTCAGGATCAAACATCATACCCATAGCGATAGTACCGAAGATTGCACAAACGATAACCATGATAGCTGCAAAGATCATACTCTTAGGGAACTGTTTACCAGGATCTCCTTCAACCTTATTGATATAAGGAGAAATCTTTTCAATACCACCAACAGCAAATACCAAGATAGACAAGTTTGTGAAATAACTTACATCGAATGTTGGAATCAAGTTATCCAAGCTGAAGTCCATATTAACAAATCCACCATTTGGATTGATAACTGGAGCAGCAAACATCAACAAGATGTAAAGAATACTCATAACAAACATACTAGAACCAGCCAAAGTAGCTAGTTTTTTCAATGGGTTCAAACCACGGCTTGCAACCCAGCAGAAGAACAAGAATACTGCCAAAGTAGCTAACTGTACGTACAATGTAGGGAATGTATCGTAAGTTTCTGCATTTTGGAATACCATCCAGCTCAATGCTTTTAAACCACCTGAACCTTTTGATGCAATATAAGTTACGTGGCAAGCCCAGTAAGTCCAACCAGCGTAATAAGCAACTTTAGATCCTGTAGTTTCACGAACCCAAGATGTAACTCCACCACCAAGATCTTTAAATGCTGACCCTAACTCACCAACCATTAATGCGTTTGGTACAAAGTAAAGAGCAAACATCAAGATCCAAGAGAAGATTACCTGGATTCCATTGAAGTACATGAATCCATTTACGACGTTTCCAAATCCCCAAAGAGTTGAGAAACACATAAATGAAAGCATATACCATTTAATTTTCTTTTGAGAATTATCCATTATATAGTTCTCTCCTTTCAATACGTACACATATAATCACATATTATTGATAAAATGTCAAAGAAACATGAGAAAAAGTAACAAATTTTTGTACATTTGTTAAGCTATTTTAAACAATTTTTAGAAAAATAGGTATTATTTTCAATTTTTTCACAATTTTTTTACCAATTTAATCATTTCTATAATTTTAAATTTTTTCATAAAAAAATAGAGGACTGCGTCGTCCCCTATTTTATGCTCTTTTTCAAAGCTTCCTTTAAATATGATGTATCTATATGATTATCAATATACCCTTGTTCGCATCGTTTATAATATGACTCGCTAGGTTTCATCGTTTTATATTTTGGATCCATTTCATAGAAGAAAGCTTGCTTGATACTTCCATCATTCATGAATACATCACAATTAACACGATCATACAATTCAGGATATTCTTCATATTCATCCAAAGATTTTAAATCGTTCTCTGTAATTTTAAATAAGCAACCCCTTACTATTTCAGCTGAATTTGGGCGAATGTTTAAGAATGATTTCCCCGGTTCACCACAAAATAAAAGTTCATAGCCTTCAATACGACCAACACCTTCATATTTAGCTTCAGGACATCGAGTCTCCATTTCTTTTAAATTCGTATTGCTTCCGTATGCAGCATAATATAAATCCAAGTATTTTTGACCTTTCATCATCTACACCTTTTCCTTCTTTTTAGGTTTGATACAAAACCATAATTCCATGACCATCTTCGTAGATTTACGAAAATGTCGCTTTCGATAATGGTAAACTTCTAGATCCTGCCAAATATTATCCTGATCAAAATCTTGTAAAGGCAGCCAGTCTTGGTAAAATTTCTTTCGAATATCAGCTACCTTAGCAGGCAAAAAAGCTTGCAAATGATATTTGACCGGAACTTTAACGACCCATTGACCTTTTTCGATTTTCACTAGTGTCATCTGTTTATTGGCTTTCTCAGTCATATCGCCCATAAAGAGCTTTTCTGTAGATGTTGCAACAACCGTATATACTGGTTTTTTTAAATGCTTGATCTGCGGCTTTATTTTTGCATATTTTTTACTGAGAGTCTTCAAATCTTCGAACAAATTTTTAGGATCTGTATCCATCATTACCCCTGATAGATAAATTATTTCATCCAACTGCTGGGGCTCAAACATTAATGTGTTTCTCCTCCTTGTGAAGTAATATCACTTGGGTTTTCTATTATCGCCTCAATACTTAGTTCAATTCCTTTTGCAATATCTTTTAGATTCATTCCTGGGGTTCCAGAGGTTGATTTACGGTCTGGCTTGTTGCATAAGGAACATGCATGAAACCTCCCTTTGTATTAGGATATTTTGTATTTAACGCATGAAGCACACAATATAACATTGCATTGCAAACATAAGTTCCCGCCGTGTAACTTACTGAAGCAGGAATCCCATTTTCTTTCATCTTTTCTACCATTGCATAAACAGGTAATTGTGTAAAGTAGGCATTGGGCGCACCTTTTACTAATGGTTGATTCAAAGGCTGATCTCCATCATTATCTGGAATACGTGCCTGAACATAGTTAATTCCGACATATTCTGGTGTAAGTTGAGAACGTCCGCCAGCTTGTCCAATACAAAGCACATAATCTGGTTGATATTCTTCAACCGCGTCAATCGTAGCTTGTGGCCCTCTTTTAAAGACTGTTGGAACTTCAAGTTTAATAATTTCTGCTCCTTTAATTGTATCGGGGATAAGTTTTATTGCCTCAAAAGCCGGATTAATCGTTTCGCCTCCAAACGGATCAAAACCTGTAACTAAAATTTTCATGTTATACCTCCTATGCTAAAGCAATCATCATAATAATTTGAATTGTCAACATAATTACCGCAATCAATACTTGATTTTTTATAACACCATTATTATCCTTCATCTCAAGGACGGCGACAGGGACCATATTGAAGTTGGCTGCCATTGGTGTGCATAACGTTCCACAGTAACCACAAGTTAAAGCCAAAGAACCAACTACAACTGGATCTGCCCCATAAGCCAAAACAAATGGAGCACCAATACCAACGGTCATAACTGTTATAGCAGCAAAAGCATTTCCCATGATCATAGTAAATAAAGCCATTCCAATACAATAAACAATAATACCGATAACTATATTGCCTTCCGGAATGACGTTAGCTACCAATCCTGAAAGAACATCACCAACACCGGCAGCTGTGAAAACTGAACCTAAAGCCGCCAATAAAGTTGGCAACATACTTAATGGACCAACAATGTCCATCATCCTACGACAATCATGCATGATTATAGATGGTGTGTTGTCTCTAGAGTAAACTAGTAACATAATAAAGGCAACTAATACACCTACACCCATACCTACCAAAGGAGAAATTGGAGTTACCAAAGCAAACAACAATGCACATACACCAATTGCAAGGGCTGGAACGAAGATTTTCATACCAATCTTTTGATAATTTTTCTCTGCTTCTTCATTAGAAGGTGCAGATTCTGATCCAACACCTACTTGTTTGAAGATTGGACTCAATACCATCAAAACCATTAAAATGCCAGTATACAAAGGAGGTATCCATGGTCCAATAACGAACATTAATCCTAACAAAAACCAAAAAATAAACGAACCGTAACGCTTCTTATTCTCTTTATCCTGTAAATTTCTAAATGCCACATATAAAGTAACTAAACCAATTACAAAGTATAATACTTCAAGAAGCTTATCTGACATCGTAATGTCAACACTCATAAAATACTCAATAGGATTTATCATAATTAAGCTCCTTTCTTATATTGTTTCATTAATCGTTTATCCTTTATATAGTAATAAACAATTGCACAACCTACAGCCATTAAAGCAACTGGAATCTGTACTGAAGCTAATTCAATCAATTCAACTTCATATCCAAGATCAGCTAAAGTAGACTGAACAAGCAACATCCCACTTGTACCTACGAACAAAACCTGCCCAAAGAACCAAGCAACATTATCCATTCCAGCAGACATACCTTTTAATTGTTCTAAATGATCTTCGTTGATCTCATAGCCTTCTTTTTCAACAGCTGCTTCAGCCATAGGCATGACGATAGGACGAATAAAACCAGCCGCTCCACCAAAACTTATATTAAAAGCAGCGAACACTAAACGGAATACACCATAAATACCAACAACCATTCCTGCAGATGCACCTTTGAACTTAGTCATCAAAGCTGCAGCGGCTTGTTTTAAACCATTTCTTTCCAGTGTTCCCGTAACAACTAAAACAATAATAAATGTACACATGCTTCGGTTAGAAATGAAACTCGATCCAAGTGTTTCCAAAAAAGTTACTAAATCCATACCACCAACCAAGGCAGTTACAATTGCAGCAACCATAATAATCAATATGGAGTCCATTTTTAATACAAACCCTATGATTACAATCAAAATTCCTAATAATTTTAATATTTCCATATCAAAACTTCCTTTCCGCAAAGAATTATATATAATATGTAAATAATTTTCAAGAAATCAAAACGTTTTCATAGTTTTTTCTTTTTGATAAAAATATAAAAAAAGACCTCTCAAATGAGAGGTCTAAGTTAACTTAATGATAATTAAGCAATAATTTCGATAACGTTTCCGGCACCAACTGTACGTCCACCTTCACGGATAGAGAATTTAGTACCATTTTCGATAGCGATTGGGTGAATCAATTCAACATTCATTTCAATGTTATCACCAGGCATAACCATGTCAGTTCCTTCTGGCAATGTGATTACACCAGTTACGTCAGTTGTACGGAAGTAGAACTGAGGACGGTAGTTAGAAACGAATGGAGTATGACGTCCACCTTCTTCTTTAGTTAATACGTAAACCTGAGCTTTGAAAGTAGTGTGTGGGTGTACACTTCCTGGTTTAGCAAGAACCTGTCCACGCTGAATGTCTGTACGAGCAACACCACGTAACAATGCACCAATGTTGTCACCAGCCTGAGCTTCATCCAACTGTTTGTGGAACATTTCAAGTCCAGTTAATACTGATTTAGAAGTTTCACGAATACCAACGATTTCAACTTCGTCACCTAAGTGAGCAGTACCACGTTCAACACGTCCAGTAGCAACTGTACCACGTCCAGAAATTGTCATAACGTCTTCAACAGCCATTAAGAATGGTTTGTCGATGTCACGTTCTGGATCTGGAATCCAGCTATCTACAGCATCCATCAATTCATCGATAGCTGCTTCGTATTTAGGATCTCCTTCAAGAGCTTTTAATGCAGATCCACGGATGATTGGAGTTTCATCTCCGTTGAATCCATATTCATTAAGAAGTTCACGAACTTCCATTTCTACAAGGTCAACTAATTCTTCATCATCAACCATGTCACATTTGTTCAAGAATACAACGATGTAAGGTACACCTACCTGACGAGCAAGCAAGATGTGCTCACGAGTCTGAGGCATAGGACCATCAGATGCAGCAACAACAAGGATAGCACCATCCATCTGAGCAGCACCAGTGATCATGTTTTTAACGTAGTCAGCATGACCTGGGCAGTCTACGTGTGCATAGTGACGTTTTTCAGTCTGGTATTCAACGTGTGCAGTATTAATTGTAATTCCACGTTCTTTTTCTTCTGGAGCACCGTCGATTTCATCGTAAGCTTCTGCTTTAGCCATACCTTTTTTAGCTAATACGCTAGTGATAGCAGCTGTTAATGTTGTTTTACCGTGGTCAACGTGACCGATAGTACCAATATTAACATGAGTTTTACTTCTGTCAAATTTTTCCTTAGCCATTTAAATTTTCCTCCTAAATATTGCTATACATACAAAATTATTTTAATTCAATAATTCTATAAAAGCAACTAGTTTTCTTTTGAATTCTCTTTAATGATCTTTTCTGCAATGCTCTTAGGCACTTCTGCATAATGATCAAACTTCATAGAGTAAGTTCCACGTCCCTGAGTGAAACTACGCAAGTCAGTTACATAACCAAACATTTCTGACAATGGAATGTGTGCACGTACGATAACGGCATTTCCACGTTCTTCCTGTTCAGTGATCTGTCCACGACGACTTGATACGTCACCCATAACGCTACCTAAGTATTCATTAGGTGCAGTTACTTCTACAAACATAATTGGTTCCAAAATAACTGGTTTACATTTTTTAGCAGCTTCACGTAAAGCCATGCTAGCAGCGATCTTGTATGCCATTTCACTTGAATCGACATCATGGTAAGAACCATCAAATAATGTAGCTTTGATATCGATTACTGGATAACCAGCAACAATACCGTTTTCAAGTGCAGCTTCCAAACCTTCCATTGTAGGTTTGATGTATTCTCTTGGCACTGTACCACCAACGATTGCATCAACGAATTCAAATCCTTTACCTTCTTCATTTGGTTCAAATTTGATCCATACGTGACCATACTGTCCACGACCACCTGACTGACGGATATATTTACCTTCACATTCAGCAGCCTGACGAATTGTTTCACGATAAGCAACCTGTGGTTTACCAATGTTTGCTTCTACCTTAAATTCACGACGAAGACGATCAACGATGATATCAAGGTGAAGTTCACCTACACCAGCGATAATTGTCTGTCCTGTTTCTTCGTTTGTATATGTTTTGAAAGTAGGGTCTTCTTCTGCCAATTTAGCCAAAGCCAAGCCCATTTTATCCTGGTCAGCTTTTGTTTTTGGTTCCAAAGACAATTCGATAACTGGTTCAGGGAATTCCATAGATTCAAGAATGATTGGATTCTTTTCATCACATAAAGTATCACCTGTAGTAGTTACCTTTAGACCAACAGCTGCAGCGATATCTCCTGCCCATACTTGGTCAATTTCTTTACGGCTGTTAGCATGCATCTGCACGATACGACCGAAACGTTCTTTCTTACCTTTTGAAGAGTTCAATACATAACTTCCTGCTGTAGCTGTACCTGAGTACACACGGAAGAATGAAAGCTTACCAACAAATGGGTCTGTCATGATTTTGAACGCAAGAGCTGAGAATGGTTCTTCATCACTAGAATGGCGAACAGCTTCTTCACCATCCAATGTTGTACCTTTGATTGATGGTACGTCTGTTGGAGCTGGCAAGTAATCAACAACTGCATCCAATACTAACTGAACACCTTTGTTCTTATAAGCAGATCCACAAAGTACTGGGAAGAAATCACCTGCACATACGGCAATACGTAATACACGTTTGATTTCATCAATTGATGGTTCTTCACCTTCCAATACCTGCATCATGAAATCTTCATCATAATCAGCAAGATATTCTAATAATTTAGCACGATATTCTTCTACTTGATCAACCATATCTTCTGGAACTTCAGTCGTTGTAATATTACGTCCATAGTCTCCACTAAAGTGATATGTTTTTCTTTCAATGATATCGATAATTGCTTCAAAATCGCTTTCAGCACCGATTGGCAACTGAATTGGACATGATTTTGCACCTAAACGATCAATGATCGTGTTGCAAGACATAATGAAGTCAGCACCCGTAGCATCCATTTTGTTAACGAATACGATACGAGGAACTCCATAAGTTGTAGCTTGACGCCAAACTGTTTCAGTCTGAGGTTCAACACCTGCTTTAGCATCAAGTACTGTAACCGCACCATCCAATACACGCAAAGAACGTTCTACTTCGACTGTAAAGTCTACGTGACCTGGTGTATCGATGATATTAACACGGCATTCTTCACCTGTACCATCTAGTTTTTTCCAATGACAAGTTGTAGCAGCAGAAGTGATTGTAATACCACGTTCCTGTTCCTGCTCCATCCAGTCCATTGTACTAGCTCCATCGTGTGTTTCACCAATTTTGTGATTTACACCTGAATAATAAAGGATACGTTCAGTTGTTGTAGTTTTTCCAGCATCAATGTGCGCCATGATACCGATGTTACGAGTATTCTGTAAACTATATTCTCTAGCCATTCAACTGACTCTCCTTTCTTACCAACGGTAGTGAGCAAATGCTTTATTTGCTTCTGCCATTTTATGTGTATCCTCACGTTTTTTAACACTAGCACCTGTTCCGTTAGATGCATCGATGATTTCAGCAGCTAAACGCTGTTCCATCGTTTTTTCATTACGTAAACGTGCATAGTTAACGATCCAGCGAAGACCTAAAGTTAAACGACGTTCATCGCTTACTTCAACTGGTACCTGGTAGTTAGCACCACCTACACGTCTAACTTTCAATTCAAGCTGAGGCATAACGTTTTCCAATGCTTGTTCGAAAACTTCCATTGGCTGTTTACCTGTTTTTACTTCTACAATTTCAAACGCGTTGTACAAAATAGTTTGTGCAACCCCTTTTTTACCATCAATCATGATTTTGTTGATCAAACGAGTAACCAACTTGGAGTTATACATTGGGTCTACTAATACATCACGTTTTGCAATGTGTCCTTTTCTAGGCATTTAATTTCCTCCTTTCACGATTGACTTATTTCTTAGGTTTTTTAGTTCCATATAAAGAACGAGATTGTTTACGGTCGTTTACACCTGCACAGTCAAGTGTACCACGTACAATATGGTAACGAACACCTGGCAAGTCTTTAACACGTCCACCACGAATCAAAACAACACTATGCTCCTGTAAGTTGTGTCCGATTCCTGGAATATAAGCAGTAACTTCCATTCCATTGCTCAAACGAACACGGGCATATTTACGAAGTGCTGAGTTTGGTTTCTTTGGTGTCATTGTACCAACACGAGTACAAACTCCACGTTTCTGAGGGCTTGACAAGTTTGTTGGTTTAGACTGCAATGAGTTGTAACCACGGTTCAAAGCTGGTGACTTTGAAACGTTTTGACTGGCCTTACGACCTTTACGAATCAACTGGTTGATTGTAGGCATAAGATCCTCCTTTCAAAATCTTCTAACACACGCTTCCAGGTGTGTCTTTTTCATCCGTTTAATAAAGGCTCTTAAAAAGAACCTAATTTACGCATGCACGTTAAGATTACACTTTTAGCATATAAAAGTCAAACATTTTTTTATTTTTTTATAAAAAGACATAGAATTTAAATCTATGTCTCTTATCAATTAGTTTATGAAGCTAACAGCAATGTTTCCATTAGAAGCTTCTAAGCTTAACTTTCTACTTCCATTTACATTTCCTTCTGTTTCTATTGTCCCAGTATTTGATATGTTACCGACATTTGTATTTCCATTTTCATTTTCCAATTCATATCTATAATCTTCAAATTTACCAGATAATTGTGCGTCGATATTTCCATTCGAACTTTCTAAAGATACTAAATTAAAGTTTGCAGATTTTACCTCAATATTTCCGTTATCACAACTAACTTCCAAGTTATTTCCCGCCAATTCTTCTATAGTCACATCTCCTGATTCACATTCTATATCGATGTTTATATTTCCATCTGCCACTTCAATAATAACTTTTTTATTCACAGCATCATGATTTGAATCTACTTTAACATCCACTCTGTTGCCTTTACTATTCACGTTTACTTCATTATCATATATTTCATTGAACATGATTTTGTTTGAATTTCCTTTACGTATCAACACCTTACAATTTGTTTCTAATTCAATATTATTAAGCTGAGGAAATGTGTAATCGGCAGCTGAAGTTTTTTCACTTGTAAAATCTTGTGTATTCTTACCAATCATCACTTTATTCGCAACATGAAATGAATAAAAGCCAAGGACAAATCGCAATACCAATCCAATTATAATAAACGATGCGATAGCTCCAATAATTATGATAGGCAGGTTGGATTTCTTTTTTTGATTCTTCGATATTTCATTCGATTCATTTTCCATTTGACGTTTAAATTCTGGCGGTGTTATTTTCTGTTTAAACGATTCATCATTTTTTAATTGCTCGGCGAATTCTTCAGGAGTACCTAACTCCTTTATGATCTGTTCCAAATCTTTATCCCGAGCTTCTTCAAAATATTCTCGACAATAAGCCAGTGCCTCGTCCTTCTCCTTTGGGTCCATGCCCTCAAGAAGTTTTTCTAGTCTTTCTAAATATGTTTCTTTTTTCATTTTGTTTCCCCTTTCCTTAATAATGAATCAACATTCTGGCTAAATTGTGTCCATTCCTTTATATTATCCAAATGTTTAAGTTTTCCTTTAGCACTCAAATGATAATACCGACGATTCCTTCCCATATATTCTTGATCATACGTTTCAAGAAATCCTTCCTTCATCAAGCGTCTTAATACTGGATATAAGGTTGACTCACTAACAGTCATAACATTACGGACTTCCTGTGTAAGTTTATAGCCATAGGTATCCTCATTGGCCAATACCCCTAATACACAAGCTTCTAAAAGCCCTGCTCCTAATTGAAATGCCATAATACCACCTCTTCAATAATATTATATTTCATATAGTATTATATTTCAATTCTAATATAACATTAAAGACACAAAACTCAATTTATTTTGTATAATGGTATCGAATAAGAAAAGAGGTTTTAAGATGAAACATAAAATTGCTTTTTTTGATATGGATGGAACCCTTTATCAAACCGAAAATGATATTATTCAAGATTCCGCTCTAGAAGCCATCGATATGCTTCGAAAACAAGGGTATATCGTATGTGCTGCGACTGGAAGACCTTTAAATCAGATGAAACTTATTTTAGAAAGAGTACACTTTGACTACTACGTACTTATCAACGGAAGTTATATTCTTGATAAAGACTTTAATGAAATTTCTGCCTATCCGATTAAAAAAGAAAACGTTGAAAAACTCGTTAAGCTATGCGCAGATGAAAAATATGGTTTGATGTTCCATTTTGGAGATGCCACATATATTTATAACAATTTCTATCCAATGTATTATTTCTGTAAATATTGTAATGTTCTTGATTCATTGTTCTATGATCCAAATCAAGCTTTTCATAAACGACACCGTGTGTTTAATGCTGTTGTGTTGACAAAAGACGATCAAAGACTAAAACATTTTATGGAGGATCATCCTGAACTTAGAAAAGATTTGATCAATGTAAAAACCGATGGATTCTGTTATGATATCTTTAATGCGGATAATGACAAAGCTAAAGGTATCGAAGCTATTTTAGAAAAAGAAGGTTTGACATGGAAGGATGCCATTTGTTTTGGCGACAGCACAAACGATATTCATATGTTAGAAAAAGCCGACATTGGTGTTGCCATGGGAAACGCAAGCGATTATGTTAAAAGCTTTGCCAACTTTTCAACAACCACAACCTATGATAATGGCATCTATAATGCAGTAAAGAAAATCCTAGAGGAAGAAAAAGACTAAACCATGCTCCTTTCCCCTTGGATTTTTAAAGAAAATAAATTAAAATATATCTCGTATTAGGCAATAGCCTTGATCCACGTTTGTTAGGGAAAATCTTTTCTCCTGCCAAACGTGTTTTTTTGTAAAGTTGGAGGAAGAATTATGTCAGTATTAAAATCAATCATTCCTGTCGTGATTGGAAACATCATTTATGCCTTGGTCGTGAAGCTTTTTATCCTTCCGACAAATTTAATGAGCTCAGGAACTACCGGTATCGCCTTATTGGCAAACCATTTTTTAGGAATTCCCGTTTCCTTTTTTATCCTAATTTTTAATGTCTGCATGTTGATACTAGGATTGATCGTTCTTGGAAAAAAATTCGCAATGACAACGATCATCAGCACTTTAATGTATCCGATTGCTCTTGAATTTTTCAATCAAACATTAGGTGAATTTGTGATCACCAATAATGAGTTATTGAATACAATCTTTGCCGGACTTGGTATTGGTCTAGCCTTAGGCATCGTATTAAGAAGTGGTGCCAGCACCGGTGGCATGGATATTCCTCCACTAGTGTTAAATCATTTTTTCAGAATCCCAGTATCTGTAAGCTTGTATGTCTTTGATTTTATCATCTTATCAAGCCAGGCTTTATACAACCCACTTGAAAGACTACTTTATGGTATTATCTTAATCCTGCTTACATCCATTGTATTAGATAAAGTCATGTTGATGGGTACAACTAAAACAGAAGTAAAGATAATAAGTCCTCAATTTGAAAAAATCGCTGAAGAAATATTAGCCGAAATGGATCGTGGCGTAACATTATTAAATGCTAAAGGTGGATATCTAAAAAATGAACAGAGTGTTGTTTTAAGTGTTGTATCGAATCGTGAGCTTCCAAAAATCGAAAAATTGGTTAGAAACATAGATCCTGATGCCTTCATGATCGTAAGCCGCGTCAGTGAAGTTTGGGGACGAGGATTCTCAACTAAGAAAAAATATCAATAAAAAAGATCAAATACCCTTAAGACATTTGATCAAAACAAAGCTTTTATTCTCCTGAATAGAAGCTTATTTTTTTAATAAATATTGAATTTTATTGATATACCTTTGACTTCGTTCATAATCTTTTTTGCCTGGCTTTTTGATACGAGTAATATCTGAATTATGTTTCATATCAGCCAATTTAACTTTCTTGGCAATAGGATTTTGTATCACTCGATCAATATACGCATCATAAGACTCATTTTTATGTCTCGTTAAAGCTTTTACAGCCTCTATGATTTGATTGCTAAAACCATATTCTTTTAGATCATCAAAACTTATCTCAGTATCTTCTACAACATCGTGCAAAAAAGCCACAGCTTTCTCTAAATCTGTATCCATCATAGCAGCTACCGCTTTAGGATGCTCAATATAATCATTTCCACCTTTATCTTTTTGTCCTGCATGTGCTTTTTCAGCTAATGCATACGCTTCTTTTGCATACATAATACACCTATATATACGATATTATCAAAGCTACAAGCCCACATGCAATCATAACTTTAATGGGACCTGCCTTAAATTTCCTCAATACAATAAAAGCTCCGGCAAACAAAATAAAGCTTTCGATATTAAGATTATTCAAAGAAACTGCACCATCCGGCCAAAAACAAGCTATGATCATAGAAACACCACTGGCAGCAATTAATGCAGTAACGGCAGGTCTTAATCCCTTTAAAACAGCTTTAATGCTTTTTAATTGTCGATACTTATAATAAAACCAGGCCAAAAACAGAACAATCACAAAACTGGGTAATACCGTCCCCAATGTACTAACGATTGCACCAGGTACACCAGCAATTTTAGTACCTACAAAGGTGGCAGCATTGATAGCTATTGGTCCTGGTGTCATTTGAGAAATTGTAACGATATCACCAAATTCTCGAGCTGTTAACCAATGATTTAAGTCCACTACTTGATTTTGGATAATAGGAAGCGCAGCATAGCCTCCACCAATACTTAACAACCCAACCTGCAAGAAACTAAACAATAATTGTAGCAATATCATTTGGTTTCTCCTCTTTTCTTTTCAAATATATATCCAGACACGCCACAGGCAACTATAATTAATAATAAATGCACATCAAAAACAACACTTAAAAAGAAAGCCGCAAGCATCAACAAAATATATACAGCCTCTCCCTGCGATACTATATCTTTAGCCATTTTATACACTACGTCACAGATAACTGCACAAACACCTGCCTGCATACCAAACAAGATTGTTTGTATCGCTTCAACCTGAATAAACCAGTCATAGCATAAAGTAATAATTGAAATCACCAAAAAAGGGGGAAGTACAGTTCCAAACACCGAAACAACGGATCCAATCACCCCTTGTATACGATATCCTATAATAATTGAAGCATTGATAGCAATAGCTCCTGGCGAAGACTGCGCTATAGCTACAAGATCCATCATTTCATATTTATCGATCCATTGGTATTCTTCAACAAATTTTTTCTGCATCAAAGGAACGATCACATATCCTCCTCCAAAAGTGAATGCGCTTAGTGAAAATGTGGATCGAAATAGTTGAAAAAGTACTTTATGATTCAACTTCATATCTCATTCCTTCCTAAAGAAAATACAAAAAATATTTAATTCTAACCATTTTCTTTTCATACATAGTATATCCAAAGCCCAAGTAGGATGAAAGAAAGATTTTTTTAATATTCACTATATTACAAAACAAAAAAGCCTTCGTCATTTCGACAAAGGCTTAAAATCACTGAAAACCGATCTTACTTAACTTCTACAGAAGCACCAGCATCCATCAATTTTTTCTTGATTTCTTCAGCTTCTTCTGGAGAGATGTTTTCTTTGATAGCAGCAGGAGCACCATCTACTAATTTCTTAGCATCAACTAGTCCTAAACCTGTGATTTCACGTACTGCTTTGATTACAGCAACTTTTGTTCCACCAACATCAGTTAATGTTACAGTTACTTCTGTAGGTCCTGCAGCTTCTTCAGCAGCACCTCCAGCAGGAGCAGCAACAGCAGCAGCTGCAACTACACCAAATTTTTCTTCGATTGCGCTTACTAAGTCATTTAGTTCAAGAATTGTAGCTTCTTCTAAGTAAGCAAGAATATCTTCATGAGTTAATTTAGCCATTTTTCTTTTCCTCCTATAAATTATTCAGCAGCTGCCTCAACAGCTGGTTCAGCAGTTTCTTCTGCTGGTTTTACTTCTTCAGTCTTTACAGTTCCATTTTCTTTAGCTTCAGCTAATGCCTTAATAGTCATAGCGAACTTAATTACTGGAGCATTCAAGCAAGAAGCGAATTTAGCCAACATACCTTCTTTATTAGGTAATGAAGACAATTTTTTAATTGTATCTGTGTCAACCATTGACCCATCAACAATACCAGTTTTTAACACCAAATTTTCGTGATCTTTAGCAAATTTTGCCAATACACGAGCTGGAGCAACTGGATCCTTACCAAACGCTAATGCGTTAGGACCAACCAATCCTTCGCTGAAATCATTGTATCCAAGTTTTTCACTTGCACGGCGAGCAATTGCGTTCTTGTATACCTTAAGTTCAACTTCTTCTTCACGCAATGCACGACGAAGTTCTGTTACTTCAGCAACAGACAAACCACGGTATTCAACAAGTACAACTGAACTTGCTGCTTCCATTTTTTCAGCTAAGGCGTTAACGTCAGCTTCCTTTTTTGCAAGGATATCTTTGTTCATTCGTTCCACCTCTTCTTTCTTTTATTGCAACAATATTCGAAAGAAAAGCCCATACCAAAGTACGGGCTTTACAATGCAAAAACAATACTTACTGCATCAACCCTCGGTAACATGATTAAGCTTTCGCCGTTACTGTCTTTGGAATATTGATAACAATCAAATTTTAAATGTTCTTAACCGCTTTGTCAAACTATTTTTCAATAGTGACTTTAATTCCAGGACCCATTGTAGTAGAAAGAACTAGATTTTTCATGTAAGCTCCTTTTACTGTAGTTGGGCGTGCTTTTGCAATCGTATTGTAGATTGCACGGAAGTTTTCAACAAGCTTTTCTTCATCAAAACTTACTTTACCGATCATAACATTGATATTTCCTTCTTTATCAACACGGTAAGTAACTTTACCTTTTTTGATTTCATCAATAGCTTTTGCAACATCCATTGTTACTGTTCCTGTTTTAGGGTTTGGCATTAAACCTTTAGGTCCTAAAACACGTCCTAATTTACCTAACTGACCCATCATATCTGGAGTAGCTACTAATACATCAAAATCGAACCAACCTTTTTGGATTTTTTCGATGATGTCAGCTCCACCTACAAAGTCAGCACCTGCTTCTTTAGCAGCTTTTTCCTTGTCACCTTGAGCAACTACACATACACGCTGTGTTTTTCCTGTTCCGTTTGGTAATACCATTGCACCACGAATCTGCTGATCAGCATGACGTGGGTCAACATTTAAACGGAAACTTACTTCAACACTTGCGTCGAATTTAACTGTACTTGATTTTTTTGCTAACGCTACTGCTTCTTCGATTGAATAAGTTTTTTCAGAATCAACCAATTTAGCAGCTTCAGCATATCTCTTACTTACTTTTGCCATTTCGATTCCTCCTATTCAAATCCTTCAATTTTAATACCCATGTTGCGAGCAGTACCAGCTACGATCTTCATAGCTGCTTCAACATCATTAGCGTTTAAATCTGGCATCTTGTATTCAGCGATTTCTTTTAACTGATCTACTGTGATAGTACCAGCGATTTGTTTCTGGTCTCCACTAGCCTTCTGAATGTTTGCTGCTTTCTTTAACAAGTTTGCAGCTGGAGTCGTTTTCAATACGAAATCAAAGCTTTTGTCTTCGTAAGCTGTAATGATTACAGGAACGATATCTCCTTTACGATCTT
Organism: uncultured Faecalitalea sp.; assembly: GCA_946408025.1. Lineage (GTDB taxonomy): Bacteria > Bacillota_I > Bacilli_A > Erysipelotrichales > Erysipelotrichaceae > Faecalitalea. The sequence goes on along the minus strand of CAMJQJ010000002.1, from coordinate 46,191 downwards.
TTGTTGCATCATTAAATGCTGTACAGAACTGTGGCATGTTGATACCAGCACTTGCCAATGCAGGACCTGGTTTAGCTCCGCCAGCCATAAATTGCAACTTACAAACTTTTGCAACTTTCTTTTTAGCCATAAGACACACCTCCTATTTTGGTCTTATGCAGTGGTCTTAACGAGTGGGTTGCGCACTCTGCCACGCATGCTAATCTATAATACAAAATTAAACGTCCTATTTCAAGGATTTTTTGTAAATATACGCATAAAATCTAAGGATTTGTCTTTTTTACTTTTCATTATGTTTAATATATTCTATACTTGTCTTGTAGCAGAGTAAAAATATGAGCGTTAAGTGTTCTAAACACGGGGAGTTGGTTTAGAAACGAAAAGATTTTCTTGCGGTTCATATTTTGCATCCCGCTGTTGTGATGAAAAAAAGAACCTCCTTTTTTCCATTCACAATATGGAAGAAGGAGGTATTTTTATATGAAGCAATACTTTGTTATCCTAAAAGAAAACGCGCAATCCCTAAAAGATGTGCATGTGATTGTCGGAGTTAGTTTATTCTTTGCTCTGAATGTAGTTATGAACCTTTTTGCCTCAGTTTATATTACACCTGAGTTAAAAATTGGTTTTGCGAGCATTGCTACTGCAGCTAGCTGTTATTTTTATGGTCCGATTCCAAATTTACTAGTCGCCCCTATTTTAGACTTCGTTAATTTTTTCGTTAAACCAAGCGGAGTTTACTATCCTATTTTCATGATTGCTACTATGGCGACTTCGTTAATTTTTTCTTGTTTTTTCTATAAACAAGGAAAAGTCACTTTAAAGCGCGTTATTTTAGCTAGGCTAGCTTATGATTTGATCGTTAGCTTATTCTTAAACTCTTTTTTCACTTGTATGTTGTGGGGAACTCCTTTCTGGGCAATCGTATCCCCAAAAATCATCAAAAATCTAATCAGCCTTCCAATTCAAGTTGCAGTCCTTTACTTAACCATGAAGGCTTGTTACCAAATAAAGCCTAGACTTAAATCTTAATTTTTAAAACATCCCCGACAAAATATAAAGAACCACACAAAAGAAGATTTTCTTTTGTGTTTTTTATTATTTTTTCAAGATCATTAAACTCTACAATTGGCAAACCTAAATTTTCTAATGGATATAACCGATCCGTTTCAAAACGAACCAAAACAATGTCTTCAGTAAGTTTTTTTAACTCTTCAATCATTTCTGGTGCATCTTTTTCCTTAAGTACAGAAAAATATATCTTTCCATCAAACTTATGAAGAGAACTAACCAAAGATTTTATGCCCGGAACATTATGTGCTCCATCAACTAACGCATAAGGATGTTGTCTTATCACACTGAATCTTCCCAGCCAGTTGAAGTTATTCAGAGTTTCTTGAATATGCTCACTGCTAATCGAATAACCTAAAACAAACAAGGTTTCTAAAGCCAATATCATATTATCAATTTGATATTCTGGAATTTTTGCTACATATTCAACACCGTTATACACGACCTTATAACCCTCTTTTGTTTTCGTGACATTGGATAAAGATACAAAACCTAACATAACATTTAAATAATCTGCAACAAGTTCCATCACTTTTTGGCAAGCTGGATTCTTCTCTGTTGTCAACGCAATCGCATTAGACTTAAATATGCCGGATTTTTCATAGGCAATTTGCTCCAGAGTTTCTCCTAAGATCTCTTGATGATCCAAACCTACATTGGTAATCAAAGTAGCCATATAATCTAGTGAAGTTGTCGCATCAAGTCTTCCTCCAAGTCCAACTTCTATGATGGCAACATCTACATTTTGTTCAATAAAGTATACTAAAGCCATCCAAAGATCGATTTCAAACATCGTTAACTGATTTTCTTCAAAGAATACATTCCAAGTATCATAAATCCTTTCCCAATCTTCTAATGGAATATCCTTTGAATCAATTTGTATCCTCTCCATATGAGATACTAAATGAGGTGAGATAAACATACCCGTTTTGTAGCCTTCACTTTGCAAAAACATAGAAAGCCACTTACATGTGCTTCCTTTTCCATTTGTTCCTGCAACTTGAATTTTTTTTAAATTTTTGTGTTTCGGTAGATATTCATCTAGCCATTCTCTAAAAAGAACCAAATCGTGATTCTTTCCTCTTTTGTTTTCCATTTTTTTAATTTTCTCTTGTACATTCATAGTGGTATTATATCATTAGTCAAACAGAAATGAGGAATAATTATGATCATGAATAACGACTGGGATGCTCTATTCGACCAAGAAATCCAAAAAGAATATCTATTGAACCTTCGATATTTCTTGGCTCATGAATATAAGACAAAACAAATCTTCCCAACAAAAGAAAACATCTTTGCGGCATTTAAGACAACTTCTCTAAAAGATACAAAAGTCGTCATTTTAGGGCAAGACCCTTATCATAACGTCGGACAAGCACAAGGATATGCCTTTTCCGTTCCATCTGATTTTCCCTTGCCCCCTTCATTAAAAAATATTTATAAAGAGTTAGAAAACGAATATCATGTGCCAGTTCATAGAAGTGGTGACCTTACAGATTGGGCAAGACAGGGCGTACTATTGATGAATACAGTATTGACTGTTGAAGCCCATAAAGCTTTTTCTCACAGTAAGATGGGGTGGCAAAACTTTACAAACGAAGCTTTGCGATGGGTCAATAAAAAAGATGGACCTGTAGTCTTCATGTTATGGGGAAACAGTGCGATTAGTGCTAAAAAATTTCTAGATAACCCAAAACACCTTGTACTAACATGTGCTCATCCATCTCCATTAAGCGCTTCAAGAGGATTCTTTGGATGCAACCATTTTAGATTAGCCAACGAATTCTTAGAAAGCCATGGAGAAAGCCCAATCAAATGGATCTAGTTTACTCACTTGCATCTCCATATATTACATAAACATGATTTTCAAAGAATAATCTTTCAATGACTAATGTCGTACCAAAGCCACGATATTTTCAATCATAGTGTAATGAATATCGTGGCATTTTATTTTTCCATTTATTAGATATTCATAAATTCACAAAACAAGTATATTTTGCACACCTCCTTTTACGTTATTTAACTTTCACAATAAATACAAGAAAAAAGTGCTGTCACCTCGACAGCACTATTTATGTATAAAATATTCCAATACTTTATATCCGTGTTCTTCCAAAGCTTCACAAATTTCTTTTGGATCCAGAGTATCACAACGAATAACTAGATTTGCCACACCATTTTCAAAAGAATAAACACCAATATGTGAAATATTGATACCTTTTTCCACAAAAATTGCGGAAAGCTTACCAATCGCTCCTACTTCATCTTTAACAGAAACTGTAATTCGTGCTCCAACTTCATCCCAACCCAATACATTCAAGAAACAACTAAATACATCGTTTTGAGTAAGGATACCTACAACATCTCCTGTCTGATTCACAACTGGCAAACATCCAATATCACTTTTCAACATTTTAGATGTTGCATATTCCATTAATTCATCTTGATCAACAGATACTACATTTTTTATCATGACAGTCTCTACTGTTGTTTTAGACAAAAGATAATTTAATTCATAAATGCTTAGACTTGTTGCCTGAGTAGTTCCTGAATTTGAAATCATTCCTTCGGTAATCAGGCCTACAAGTTTACCGTTTTCTGTAACAGGAACACGATGAATCTTGTTTTGGTTCATTAAATCAATGATTTCTGAAATCGTTGTGTCCTTTTCTGTACAAATGACATCTTTGGTCATAAAATCTTTAACTCTAAACATTATCTTATCCTCCTAAATAGGCTTTTTGAATTTCTGGTGAATTGATCAATTCTTCACCGGTACCACTTAATACGATCTTTCCAGTTTCAAGAACATAGGCACGATGAGCAATTGATAAAGCCATCTTCGCGTTTTGTTCAACCAATAAAACCGTTGTTCCCTGCGCATTGATTTCTTTAATAATTGAAAAGATTTCTTTTACAAGAATTGGAGCCAGCCCCATACTTGGTTCATCCAATAACATCAACTTTGGCTTAGCCATCAAAGCTCTTCCCATGGCCAACATCTGCTGTTCACCACCAGATAAAGTTGAAGCATCCTGATTGATACGCTGTTCCAAAATAGGGAACTGTTTATAAACTTTTTGAAGATCTTCTTCAATGCCTTTTTTATCTTTTCTTAGAAAAGCACCCATCATTAAGTTTTCATAAACACTTAATCCAGTAAAGATTCGCCTTCCTTCAGGAACTTGAGTTAGACCGGCTGCCACGATATTTTTAGGATTTGTTTTGTAGATAGATTGACCTAAGAATTCAATATCACCGGAGCTTTTTTTAACAATTCCACTGATTGCCTGCAACATAGTTGTCTTCCCGGCACCATTTGCTCCTATCAATGAAACAATTTCACCTTCATTGACATCAATACTGACACCCTTTAAAGCTTCAATCACACCATAGTGTACATGGAGATCTTTAACTGATAACATAGACATAATTAAATTTCCTCCCCTAAGTACGCCTTGATTACAAATTCATTGTTCTTGATTTCTTCAGGAGACCCATTGGCAATCATTTTTCCATAATCAAGTACATAAATTCTTTCACAAATGTTCATGACCAAAGACATATCGTGTTCGATCAAAATAACAGTTAACTTATATTTTTCACGAATGTGATGAATTAACTTTGTTAGATCCGCTGTTTCCTGTGGGTTCATACCAGCAGCTGGCTCATCCAAAAATAAGATTTTTGGTTGAATAGCTAAAGCTCGGGCAATTTCCAATCGTCTTTGTTCTCCATAAGGTAAATTGGTAGCCATCTCATTACGTTTGGAATACAAACCTACTTCCTTTAACAATTCACAAGCTTTTTCTTCGACCCATTTTTCTTCTGAATAGTAAGAAGGAAGTCTTAAGATTGCTGCAATCGTTCCATATCGAATGTTTTTATGCATTGCAACTTTAACATTTTCTAATACCGTCATCGCTTTGAATAAACGAATATTCTGGAATGTACGAGAAATCCCATAACCTGTGATCTTATATGGTTTTAAACCACCTAATTGTATCTTTTGTCCGTCATCATTTAATTCGATCAAACCACTACTTGGTTCATATACACCTGTTAAAAGATTGAACAAAGTCGTTTTTCCTGCACCATTTGGCCCAATCAATCCTATCAATTCACCTTGATTAATAGTCATGGACACATTGGAAACCGCACAAAGTCCTCCAAAGTTTTTTGTCAAATTTTTAACTTCTAGAATTGGTTCCATTATTTAGCCCCCTTTCTAGATGAAAAAAGTTTTTTAAAAGACAATTCACGCTGTCCTAAAAGACCCGTTGGCTTAAAGATCATGATTGCGACAAGAGCTAAACCGTAAATAATCATACGAATTTCTGAAAAGTTTGCCAAAACCATATTGATGATACCAATAACAATCGCTGCAATAACACTAGAAGTCATCGATCCCATACCACCAAATACAACCATGACCAAAATATCAATTGATTTATTAAATGTAAACTGACTCGGCTTGATTACATAAAAATTGCATGCATATAAAGCACCTGCCAAACTGGCTAATAAAGCACCAATTACAAATGCTATAACTTTATATTTTGTCGTATTGATTCCCATAGCTTCACTAGCTATTTCATCTTCTCGAATCGATATACAAGCACGTCCTGGAGCGCTGTGTGTGTAGTTACAAACAACCACGATTGACACAACCACTCCAATCATCAATAACGGCCAACTTGTAAGCTGAGGAATTCCATTCAATCCTGCTGCTCCATTGGTGATTTTCATATTCTGCACTAAAATACGAATAATTTCCGCAAAACCTAATGTAGCAATTGCAAGATAATCTCCTCGAAGTCTTAAAGTAGGAATTGAAACAATCAAAGCAACAATTGCAGATAAAACAAATCCCACCAAGATACCTAATACAAATCCACCAAAATTCGGCATCATCTTAGTAATGATTCCTGCAGCATATGCTCCAATACACATAAATCCTGCATGACCTAAAGAAAACTGTCCACAAATTCCAATAACTAAGTTTAAAGATACAGCCAATATAATATTAATACAAATATTATACAGTGTAATCTGATAATATGAGTTGATTATTCCAAGGTTCATCAATAAAGAACAAATCACAAAAGAACCAACTGCCAAAAGCAACCATGCTATATTTTCTTTCGTTAAATACTCTTTTCGCATGTCTTACACCTTCTCTTTCACGTTTTTCCCTAAAAGTCCATCCGGTTTTAAGATCAAAACTAAAATCAAGATCACATATACGATTGCATCTTTATACAATGAACTTCCATAGGCCGTAACTAATGTTTCGGCAATACCAATGAACAATCCACCTATCATTGCACCCGGAATGTTTCCAATTCCACCAAACACTGCTGCAATAAATGCTTTTAAGCCCGGTGTCATTCCCATCAAAGGATTTATTGAATTGTAATATACACCAACCAATACGCCCGCTACACCAGCTAAGCAAGATCCTAAAAAGAATGTAAATGAAATCGTAGTATCCACATTGATACCCATCAATTTAGCTGCATCTTCATCAACACTAACAGCACGCATTGCTCTACCCATTTTTGTTTTATTAACAATATAAGTCAATATAATCATTAATACGATCGTAATCACAAAAATATAAATCTGCATCATCGTGATTCGAACGCCTCCAAAAGAAAAAGCTGTATTATCTAACAAATCTGTTGGAAAAGTTTTTACCTCACTGCCTGCAAAATACTGTGTAGTATATTCTAAAACATAAGAAACTCCCATCGCAGTGATCAAAGCGGTAATTCTTGTTGCATGTCGTAAAGGTTTATAGGCAATACGTTCAATAACTACACCTAATACACCACATAAAACCATGGCTACAACCAAAGCAACAAAGAAATTTAAATGAAAGAATGTAGTTGCATAAAAAGCGACAAAAGCTCCAAGCATATATACATCTCCATGAGCAAAATTTATCAACTTGATTATTCCATATACCATCGTATACCCTAAAGCAATTAAGGCGTAGATACTTCCTAAAGACAATCCGTTGATCATCTGCTGTAGAAACTGAATCATAATATTTCTCCTTCCTTAGCTAAAAAAGTGGAGAAAGTTTGCTTTCTCCACATCATTGTTCCATAAACTTTATTCAGCGTTTGGATCAACTTCTACAGGATTAACCTGTACACCATTTTCAAGCTCAACAACAAGAACTTTCTTCAAAGGTGTGTGTTCTTCATCAAATGTAAAGCTACCTGTCAAACCAGTAAATTCAATATTCTTAATTGCTTCATTTAATGCTTCTCCAGTTTCCCCAGCTTCTTCTAAAGCCTGTAATCCTAAATTAGTTGCATCGTAAGCAAGAACGGAGAACATATCTGGTTCTTCATCATATTCAGCTTTATAAGCTTCAATAAATGAAGTCAACTCATCTGAAGCATCTACTGTTGTATATGCTGTAGTAAAATAAACGTCATTTAGATTTTCTTTACCAGCTAGTTCTGCAAGTTTTGGTGAATCCATTCCATCTGGTCCCAAGATTGTCTGTGTAATACCAGCTTCTCTTGCTTGTTTAATGATCAATCCTGACTCATTATAATATCCTGGCACATAAAGAACATCAAAATCCAACTCTTTGATTTTTGATAGAGCGGCATTAAAGTCTGTGTCACCAGAAGTATAATTTTCTTGTGCTACAACTTCACCACCTAAATCTTCAAATTTTGCAACAAAGTCTTCAGCTAAACCTTTTGCATAATCATTAGCTGCATCTGAATATACAACAGCTTTTGTTTTTCCTAAATCTTTAGCAAATACTGCCATTGCACTAGCTTGTGCACTATCTTCAAAACAAATACGCCAAGCATATTCATAAGCTGTACCATCTTCTTTTAGCATACCACCATTTTGTGTAACTGCAGGACTCAAAACAGGTACTTTGTTATTTTCAGAAGATGGATATGTTGCAATGGAATCACCTGAAGTTGCAGGACCAATCTGCATAGCAACACCTTCACCCATTAATTTTTCTGCAATTGAAGTTGCTTCTGCTGAATCACTCTTATTATCCATTGATACAGCTTCAATTTTATATTTAGCGTCATCACTTTCATTATACTGTTTAATAGCAAGCTGAGTTCCTTTATCCATTGCCTGTCCATAAGTTGCGACATTTCCACTCAACTCATAATTCAATCCAATTTTAACCGTATCTCCTTCTGACAACTTAACAGCTTCTTGAGCTGTTCCACCAGAGCTACAGCCAACAAGCATACTAGCTACGATTGAACCAGAAGCTAAGACTTTCCAAAAGTTACCTTTCATAATTCATCCCTCCATAATATGTGTATATAATACTCTTTGTTCGACTTGTTTTCAAGAGCTTTTCGTCAATTTATTGAAAATTTACAGTAAAAATGTAAAAGTTTTTCATAAGCATTTCATTCTATTATCGTATATAATGTCGGTATAGAAAAAAGAGGTAAATATTACTATGCAAAGTATCAAAAATATATATAAGATCGGACCAGGTCCAAGCAGCTCGCATACCTTTGGTCCTATGAAAGCATCTTCTTATATGTTAGAAAATTATCCAGATGCTAATCGCTTTGATGTTGTCTTGTTTGGCTCACTCGCTCTGACAGGAAAGGGCCACCTAACAGACATGATCATAAAAAAAACCTTAAGTCCAAAAGAAACAAATATTGAATTCAATCTTAAAGAGACTTGTAAACATCCAAACACAATGACTATTGAAGCCTTCAAAGATGATCAATCTTTAGGAAAACATCAATTTATTTCTGTTGGAGGAGGCAAGATCGAAATTGATGGTAAAAAAAGCGATGATGTCGATGATGTATACCCTCACTCTACAATGGATGACATCCAAAACTACTGCAAACAAAGACATTTAAGATTAGATCAATATATCGACATTTTCGAAGGGCCTGAGTTTGATGCCTATATGAAAAACATATTCAAGGCAATGCTAAAATGTGTAAAAACTGGTTTAAACAAAACAGGCGTTCTACCTGGAAGCCTAAAACTAGACCGAGTAGCACATGCCTTATTTCAATCAGCTAACAGTTGCGAAGATATTACAGATAAAAACAATCTACTTGTTTGCAGCTATGCATATGCAGCCAGTGAACAAAACGCTAGCGGAGGAACAGTCGTAACCGCTCCTACCATGGGAAGCTGCGGTGTTCTCCCTAGTCTTGTCTATCATTTTTATCATGATTTACACTATCCAAAAGTCACTTTGATCCAAGGCCTTAAAGTTGCTGGGTTAATCGGTAATCTGATTCAAACAAACGCAACGATCTCTGGAGCCAAGGCAGGATGCCAGGCTGAAGTCGGAGCCGCCTGCGCTATGGGAAGTGCCATGGTCGCTTATTGCCAAATGCAGGCCAACGAACAAATCGAATGTGCTGCCGAAATCGGCTTAGAACATCATCTAGGACTTACCTGTGATCCAGTTGGCGGATATGTCATGATTCCTTGTATCGAAAGAAATGCCGTTGCCGCCACAAGATGTATCGATGCTGCAAGACTGGCCAAATACATCCGAAATGTAAAGAAAAACCGTGTCAGCTTTGACATGGTCGTTAAAACAATGAACTTAACTGGCAAAAAACTTCCAATTGAGCTTAAAGAAAGTGCCCTTGGCGGTTTGGCCGTTGTTGTTCCAGATAAAGTATAAAAGCGCTTCAGACGAAGCGCTTTTTTTATAAATAAATTATAGCGGAACTATCGCGGAAGCTACATTCCATAATATCTCGAAAATGTTGTTTCTTAACATATACAAAGGAACATTCAAAATTCCCGAGAATAAGACTGCGATAAAAATGAAATAAAAAATCTGTGATCCTTGGATAAATCGATAATATTGATCGTCCGGTAAAAAAGAGAACAAGATCTTTGAACCATCCAGCGGTGGTATTGGAATCAAGTTAAAAATTCCAAACGCAATAGAGATACTTGCTGTACTAATTAAACATGAGGCAACAAAATCACCTATCGAAGTTCCCAATATAAAACCAGGGACAAATTTTGCCAACAGCATATAAATAACCAAAGTCAAAAAAGCAAGAATAAAGTTTGCCAATGGCCCAGCAAAACTTGTCCAAATGATTCCTGTTTTTTGATCCTTATAATATCTTGAATCAATTGGTACTGGTTTAGCCCAACCAAAACCAAAGAACATCAAACAAATTACCCCTAACCAGTCAATGTGTCTAAAAGGATTTAAGCTTAAACGTCCTTCTAACTTCGCGGTTGGATCACCCATCCAATATGATACAAGAGCATGTGCCATTTCATGCACCGACATAGCCAAGACAACCGCAATGATACGAACAAGGATCGAAATTATATCAAATCTAAGCATACTATACGTTGAATCTGAAGTGCATTACATCGCCGTCCTGCACGACATAATCCTTTCCTTCTAAACGAAGTTTACCAGCTTCTTTGATGGCATGTTCACTTTCTAGCTCATCAATATCTTCAAACCGATATACCTCTGCACGAATAAATCCTTTCTTGAAATCAGTATGGATAACTCCCGCACAATCTGGAGCTTTCATTCCTTTTTTAAATGTCCAAGCGCGACATTCATCTTCACCGGCAGTCAAGAATGTGCAAAGATTTAATACAGAATATGCTTTTTGGATCAATAGATCAAGACCACTTGAATCGACGCCAAGTTCATTCAAGAACGCGGTCTTTTCCTCTTTATCCAATTCCGATAATTCTTCTTCCATTTTGGCACATAATGCAACCACTTCGTTATTTTGTGAACTTGCATATTCTACCAACTGATTATAATACGCATTAGCAGATGGATCCATGACACCTTCTTCATCTAAATTAGCAACATAGATCATTGGTTTTGCCGTTAACAAATTATACCCTTTCAAAATGATAGCTTCATCTTCATCTACTTCTAATACACGTGCTGGTTTACCTTCTTCCAACAATGGTTTTAAACGATTCAACAAAGCCATCTCCGCAACTGCATCTTTATCTTTTGTTGTTTTCGATTTCTTTTCAATCTTTCCGATACGATTCTCAACAGTCTGTAAATCTGCTAAATTCAATTCAAGATTAATGATTTCTGCATCACGAACAGGATCCACACTGTTTTCAACATGTGTAATATTCGCATCATCAAAACAACGAACCACATGACAGATTGCATCTGTTAATCGAATATTTGATAAAAACTGGTTCCCCAAACCTTCTCCCTTGCTGGCACCTTTTACAAGACCGGCAATATCTGTAAATTCAAATGTAGTATAAATCGTTTTTTTAGGATGAAAGATTTCAACAAGACGATCAATCCTTGCATCCGGTACTTCTACAACGCCTACATTGGGTTGAATTGTCGCAAAGGGATAATTTGCGGCCTCTACCTGACTTTTTGTAATAGCATTAAATAAAGTAGATTTTCCAACATTAGGAAGACCTACGATTCCAGCAGTTAATGGCATATTTCTAACTTCCTTTCACTTCTTCATGAACGACTACTTTTTTTAGTTTCTTTTCAAACTTCTGCCTAGGCATCAAAACACTAGCCCCACAACCCAAACATTTAATTCGAATATCCGCGCCCATACGAATGATCTTCCATTGTTTCGATTTATGGCAAGGGTGTTCTTTTTTCATTTCAACGATGTCATTTAGACCATATTCTTTTTCGTTCATCCATTTTTCCTTTCTTTATTGTGATATGACTCCAATGTATTTTTTAATAACATACATACAGTCATTGGGCCTACTCCTTTCGGAACAGGAGAGATAGCTTTCACTTTATCACAAACCTCATCAAAGTCAACATCTCCACAAAGTTTTCCATTCTCCATTCGATTGATTCCCACATCAATCACAACAGCGCCTTCTTTGACCCAATCAGATTTCACCATCTTAGGCTTTCCGATAGCCGCAATTAAAATATCTGCTTTAGACGTAATGCTTTTAACATCTTTTGTCTTTGAATGGACAACGGTCACAGTTGCATTTTTATTCTGCAATAACAAAGCCAGCGGTTTTCCAACAAGATTGCTTCGTCCTAGAACAACTGCATTCATGCCAGAAAGATCATCTAAGCCAATGCTTTCTAACATTGCCATAACACCTTTTGGCGTACATGGAACAAACCCTTTTCTATTTGTCAATAAAGCCCCCGCACTAACCGGATGTAATCCATCTACATCTTTTGAAGGATCAATTTTATCGATCACAGCTTGTTCATCTAAATGCTCTGGCAAAGGCAACTGAACAAGAATTCCATCTACCGTATTATCTTCATTTTGTTGCTGAACGATATTTTCCAACTCATTCTGGGTAATATCCGACGGCAAAACAATTGTCCTGTTTTCCATACCTATAGACAAACACGCTTTTTCTTTTGAGCGTACATAAGATTGACTAGCAGGATTGTCACCTACTAAAATCACTGTCAACAAAGGTTGGCGTTTATTATTTTCCTTCAACGCTTTGATCTCTGCTTTCATCTTTTCTTTAAAAGAAGCAGCAAGCTCATTACCATATATTATCATCCAAATAGCTCCTTACTATCTAATACAATTGTAACTGGTCCATCATTTAATAATTCAATTTTCATATCAGCTCCAAAAACTCCCGTTTCAACATGGATTTCTTTTTCAAGCTGTTTATTAAAATACTCATATAGTGGTATCGCAATATCATGTCCAGCGGCATCAGTAAAACTTGGCCGATTGCCCTTCTTAGCATTTGCGTATAGAGTAAATTGACTGATTGATAAAACAGAACCAGAAATATCTTTTAAAGATAAATTCATTTTCCCCTGTTCATCCGAGAACACACGAAGCTTTATGATTTTTTGAATCATTTTATCCACAATTTCAAACGTATCATCTTGGCAAAAACCTACCAAAGCTAAATATCCATTTTCAACTTTTCCTGTAACTATGCTATCCACTGTACAAGAAGCATAACTAACTCTTTGTAAAACAACTCGCATTATTTTTCCTCCAACAGGCAGACTGACATAGAGAGGATCCCTTCTTCATTTCCTACAAAGCCAAGCTTTTCTCCACGAGTTGCCTTAATTGATATTTTATCTACATCACAATGTAGAATAGACGCGATATTTTCTCGCATATTTTGAATATGAGGTGCCATCTTAGGCTTTTCAGCCAATATAGTTGAATCTATATTGCCAATCTTATAGCCTTTTTCATCCATTAAATGATATACATGTTCTAACAATATCATACTAGAAACGCCTTTATACTTTGGATCTGTGTCTGGAAAATGCTTTCCCAAATCTCCTAAAGTCAAAGCACCTAAAATACTTTCCATGATTGCATGGGTCAAAACATCCGCATCGGAATGGCCCAATAAACCTTTTTCATGTTCAATCTTAACTCCACCTAGTATTAAATCTCTTCCATTACATAGCTGGTGGATATCTACTGCCTGCCCTATACGCATATCTTTACTCCCAAACGACTTTAGATGTACGTGGTTTTCTTGGAGTCGTTTCACCATCAGAATAACCTAGAATACAATTACCAATTCCTTCATATTCTTCCAAGCCCCATTTTTTCAATAATTCTTTACCTTCTTCAGTTTCAAACACTTCTTTGGCACGATGGATCCAACAGCTGGATACACCCAAAGCATTGGCTGCCAGCATCAAATTTTCCATAGCTAAGGAACCATCGTAAACATGTGTACGTACATCTTTTTTCCCAAATACAATGATCACACAATCCGCATGATAAAAAGGATCTGTATCAGCTTGCATGATGGATGCATTTAATTTAGAAATCGTATCCATCATTTTCTTATCTTGAACTACAACAAAAGCATATGCCTGGCGATTCATACCACTCGGTGCCATTTGTCCTGCTTCTACGATTTTTTCTAATACATCTCTTGGAACGTTTTGTTCCTTATAAGATTTACAACTTCTTCTTTCAATGATATTTTCATACGCTCGATTCATAACTTTTCTCCTTTAAAAAAAGCCTGACTATAAAGTCAAGCTTAACGACATACTTGGATAAACTGTGGAGCACCACCTGGAATATATACAGATTCAATTACTGTACGTCCATTGTAGTTTCCATGCACGGCTAAACCGTTTCCAATATAGATAGCGATATGATCGACACCACGTCCTCCGTTATTATAGTAAATCAAGTTACCCGGTTGAGGATCGTTAGTATAGTATCCATATGTACCAGCATACTGATCTGGCCATAACTGATAAGCATCTGATACACCAGCTAATGCAAGAGCTTGTTGAACAACTTGTGTACACCATTGTCCATCTGTAACCCCTACTAATGTCTGTGCTGCAGCAGCAATACGCGCATTTAGATCGGCATAAGGGTTTGTTGGTGTAGTTGGTTCTGTTGGTGTTTCTGGTACTACCGGTTCTTCTGGTGTAGTAGGAGTTTCTGGAGTACTTGGAACTTCAGGTTCAACTGGTGTTGTTGGTTCTGCTGGAGTTTCTGGTGTACTAGGTTCTTCTTCTGGTGTTTCCGGAACAACTGGTTCCACTGGAGTTTCAGGTTCAACCGGTGCTGTTGGTTCTGCTGGAGTTTCTGGTGTACTAGGTTCTTCCACTGGTGTTTCCGGAACAACTGGTTCCACTGGAGTTTCTTCAGCAGGAGCCTGTACATCTGTACTATTATCCACTGGAGTTTCAACAACTTCCTGTGTATTCTTCTCTTCTTCTTGTTTTTCTACTTCTTTTACAACGGCTTCTTTTGCAACGTTTGCTACTGTTTCCTGAACATCCCCCGAAATGTTAGAAGAAACACTAGCAACTACCGCTTTCTGTGTAGTTTCTTTTTCAATTGTTCCGTCATCTTCAGAAAAATAATAACTCTTTCCTTCGATTTCTTCCCAACCTTTTGCTACGGTAGCATCTTCTTTAATATACTTATCGCCATGCCAACCTGGTTCTGTTTCCATTGCGTATACAGTTGCAACAACTGGGAAACAAGATGCTACACAAAGTACGGCTGCTACTTTTTTACCATTGTTTTCAATATAATTCATAGCTATTCCCCCTATTAATATCCGATGATTCAAAAATACTTTAACACAAAAAAAAAGTACATTCAACCTTTAAACAAAAGATTGTTTGTACTTTTTAAGGAAATCTTTTTTAAAAACTATTTAGTTTTTTCAATAATATCGATAAAGCTTGCTTCTTTCAAACTAGCTCCACCAATTAATGCACCATCGATATCTGGGCAAGCCATGTATTCAACGATGTTCTCTGGTTTAACACTTCCACCATACTGAACACGTACGTTTTCAGCAGCTTCTTCACCGTACATAACTTTTACCTGATCACGAACGATAGCACAGCATTTCTGAGCATCTTCTTTTGTAGCTGATTTACCAGTACCAATAGCCCAGATTGGTTCATAAGCAATAACCATGCTGCCTACACATTTAGCGCAAAGGTCAGCCAATGATCCAGTTAACTGATCACGGATAACTTTTTCAGTTTCACCTGCATCATACTGAGCTTCTGTTTCACCGATACAAAGAATTGGTGTGATACCAGCCTTTAATAAGCGTTTAGCTTTTTTGTTAACTGTTTCATCAGTATCACCAAACATCTGACGACGTTCAGAATGACCGATAATGCAGTATTTGATTCCGATTTCTTCTAACATAGGAACACTTACTTCACCTGTGAATGCTCCTGAATCTTCCCAGTGGCAGTTTTCAGCAGCAACAATCAAATTTTTAGCATTGTCCTGAGCTGTTCTTAAATCTGTAAATGGGCATCCGATTCCGTATGTAGCATTTTCGCTAGCAGCAACAGCATCAACAGCTTCAAAGAAAGCTTTTGTTTCTGCGTTGTTTTTATTCATTTTCCAGTTTCCAACAATAATTGGTTTTCTCATAATTCGTTATCTCCTTATTTCTCGCTGATGATTGCGATACCAGGTAATGTCTTACCTTCCATATATTCTAATGAAGCTCCTCCACCAGTTGATACGTGAGAGAACTTATCAGCATATCCTAATTGTTTAGCAGCAGCAGCTGAATCACCACCACCGATTACAGTGATTGCATCAGGAAGTTCTGAAATAGCCTGGCAAACTAATTCAGTACCTTTAGCGAATTTCTTCATTTCGAATACACCCATTGGGCCATTCCATACAACTGTTTTAGCACCAGCCAATGTTTCTTTGAACAATTCAACAGAAGCAGGACCAATATCTAGACCCATCCATCCTTCAGGAATTTCACCAGATTTGCAAACCTGAGTATTAGCTTCTTCACTGAATGCATCTGCGCAAACATTGTCTACAGGCAATACTAATTTATCGCCAGCTTTTTCTAAGTATTCTTTTGCAAGATCTAATTTGTCATCTTCTACCAAAGATGTACCGATAGACCCACCTTTTGCTTTCATGAATGTGTAAGCCATTCCACCACCGATGATAACTTTATCAGCTTTCTTCAACAAGTTATCGATAACATCGATCTTGCTGGAAACTTTTGAACCACCAATGATCGCAACAAATGGATGAGCTGGTTCATCAACAGCTTTCCCTAACATTGTTACTTCTTTTTCTACCAAGAAACCAAGACCGTTTTCTTTGATATTTGTTGGAATACCAACTGTAGAAGCATGAGCACGGTGTACAGAACCAAATGCATCTTCTACGAATACTTCACCAAGGCTAGCCCAGTAAGCACCTAATTCAGGATCGTTTTTGCTTTCACCTTTTTCATAACGTGTATTCTGCATTAAAACGATTTCTCCTTCATTTAATGCGTTAACTGCTTCTTCCAATTCTGGTCCACGTGTAACAGGGCAGAAAGAAACTTTTGTTTCAGGAAGTAATTCCTGTAAACGTACAGCTACACACTCCAAGTTGTTTTTAGCTTTGTCTTCTTCTGTCTTTACTTTTCCAAGGTGAGACATAAGAACAACTTTCGCCTTATTTTCAACCAAGTATTTAATTGTTGGCAAAGCCATAACAATACGGTTGTCATCTGTAATTACTCCATCTTTTCTAGGTACGTTAAAATCGCAACGTACGATGACCTTTTTACCGGCAACATCAAGGTCTTTTACAGTTCTTTTAGCCATTTAAATTCCTCCTATTGTTTTTTACGCACACTTATTATAACACTACACATTTTTATTGACTAGTTTTTCACAAGCAATTTTATCAAAGTTTAACACTTATATCTGCATATTTCATCAATATTAAAACGAGCATTCATCAATGCTCGTCAAGAGTTATATGATTTGTTTTTTTAAACTGAACCCATTCTCTTCTGGAAACATGGAAACTCTGACCATTTAGCAGTGTTATTTCATGTTTAGCATGATCAATCGAAATGATCTTATCTTTATTCACGATACAGTTACGATTAATACGCCAAAATTGAGAAGATAGAACATTTTTTAACTCAATCAAAGTCCGATAAGAAAGACTAATCTTCTTATCCTGCTCCAATACAAGATACATAAACCCATCCTCTAAATAACAATACAACATCTTGCATTCAGGAACTCGAATCAATTGACGCTCGCTCTTTAACTCATAGATCTTATGTATCTGCATCAAATTTCTTATTTTTTCCAGCTTCAGATAAATCTTGTCTTCAATTTGATTCTTTAATACATAGCCAAGAACATTCACACCATAAGCATCTTCCATATAATTACGATTCATTGCCAGATAAACGACATACGTAAAAGGCTGAGGATGTGAATTTATACATTTTAGACCCTCTAATCCTATCGTATCGATATCAGCTAATAAAGCATCATGATAAAGACCACAATTTTGATATCCTATCAAATCTTCAAATACATCTATATCGGCAATCGAATACTTTTTCTCAATAACCCGTAACAGTTTTTTCAAAAATACAAAATGATCACACACTATAGCTAACTTCATATTTTCCCCTTTGTTGTTTTTAAATACTGTAGTGAAAATATTATATAGCCGCAGGTTCTTTTTCACAAGGGCATTATTTCGCCATGTTGTAAAGTTTTTCTAATATAAAAACAGGCATAATGCCTGTTATTTGTGATAGTTACGATTATTATTTATCATAAAAGCTCGATAAATCTGTTCCAAAATCAAAACACGAGTCATTAAATGAGTAAATGTAAGGTCTGATAATTTCCATCTCAAATTGGCTCTTTGTACCAAGCTGGTCGAAGGCCCTAAAGATCCCGCAATTACAAACACGATGTTTGACTGTGTGCTCATCAAAGAATCCAGTTTTTGCGCAAAACTTTCGCTTGTATACATTTCACCATGCAAATCTAACAAGATAACAAGATCATTGACCTTGATTTTTTCCAACACTCTAGAAGCTTCTTTATCTTTAATGATCTGTGCCTCTTTTTCACGCTGAGCGTGTTCATTAGGTTCATCTTTTACTTCAATTACTTCACATTTGCAGAAAGCCGACAATCTTTTTAAATATTCAGCCTCCTGTAGCTTTAGAGCTTTATCCTTGTTCTTGCCGATGGCAATGATCTTAATCAAAATATTGCCTCCGCTAGATGATCCTGAGTGAGTTTCAATACCTCTTCTCTTATCTTACCAGCAAACTTCTCATCTTTTGATTTTAAGACCTGTATCATAAGATCTGTCACTTTTTCAAATTCTTTTTCTTTAAATCCTCTTGTGGTCATAGCCGCTGCACCTAAACGAATTCCAGATGTGATAAATGGCTTTTGCGTATCATATGGGATTGTGTTCTTGTTGCAGGTAATTCCAGCAACATCCAATAATCTTTCTGCTTCTTTTCCAGTCATACCTATGCTGCCTAATACATCCACTAACAACAAGTGATTATCACTGCCACCTGAAACAAGACGGAAACCAGCTTCTTTAAATCCTTTACACATCACTTGCACATTTTTTAATGTCTGTTCCATGTATGATTTAAATTCAGGCTGACCAGCCTCATATAAACAAACGCCTTTAGCTGCTATTACATGTTCTAAAGGGCCTCCCTGCATTCCCGGGAATACTTTTGAGTCTAATTTTTTGGCAAACTCTTCTTTACAGAAAACCATTCCTCCACGAGGACCACGAAGTGTCTTATGGGTTGTTGTAGTTACAAAATCAGCATATGGAATTGGACTTGGATGAAGACCAGTTGCCACCAATCCTGCAATATGAGCCATATCTACCATTAAATAAGCATTCACTTTCTTGGCAATCTCACTAAATCTTTTAAAATCGATGATTCTTGGATAAGCACTTGCTCCAGCCACGATCAACTTAGGTTGTGTTTTGATTGCCAGTTCTTCAAGAGCGTCATAATCAATCAATTCTGTTTCACGATCTACATTATATGCAACAAAATTATAAAGCGTACCTGAAAAGTTCAAAGGATGTCCATGTGTCAGATGTCCACCAGCAGCTAGGTCCATACCCAGCACAACATCCCCTGGCTGCAACAAGGTATTATAAACAGCCATGTTGGCCTGTGAACCTGAATGAGGCTGTACATTCACATGCTCTGCCTTAAATAGTTCTTTAGCTCGCTGGCGTGTCAAATTTTCAGCCTGATCCACGTAAATACATCCACCATAATATCGTTTACCTGGATACCCTTCTGCATATTTATTAGTTAAAACACTTCCCTGCGCTTCTCTTACTTCTTTTGAGACAAAGTTTTCACTTGCAATCAACTCTACATTTTGTTTTTGCCTTTGTGCTTCCTTATCTATAATAGAAAACATTTCAATATCTCTCATGTTTTTTCCTCCTGTTTTCTAGTATTCTACCACTTCAAGATCATTTGACAATGAAGGTGCTTCTTCAAGTTGTTCAAGGACATTTCCTTGTGGATCGCTTAAATACCATGTTCCATCTTGATTTAGCCCTAAATAATAAGTTGTTTTTTCTTTTCTTTGAACCAATACTACATCGTCATATTCTAAATTTACACCAGTCTTTGTTTCCGTATCATATAGTTCGGCATCATGGATCAATTGTTTTACTACAAAGCTTGAAAGCTGTGATGGGGTAAATTTTATTATCTAATTCGTAAAGCTTATTTGTACCCATCGCACGTTTAAAAAGACTAGCTGTATGTGCGGGATCACTAACAAGTCTCTGTCTGGCAATTTTTCCTACGATCACTTCATCATCTTTGATCCAGACAGCACTTGGAGTCAAAAATTCGTTGAAGGCATTGAGAATTAGTTCTACTTTATTACCTCTATACGTTACACAAAAACTGTTTGTCGTTCCTAGATCAATTCCTATTATGTCCATAATATTCACTTCCGTTCTTATTTACGATATAACTTATGATCAAGGCGACTAAAAAACCTCCTAAAACATCACTTGGATAATGAACCCCTAAATATATTCTTGAAAATCCAATCAATGCCGCAATCAACACGAAAATCCAGCTGTATTTTTTGTCCAACTGCCAAAAACATATCAAAGCAACCGAAAAAGCAGCCGAAGTATGACCCGATGGAAAAGAATAATCCCAAGGCTTATGTCCTATATAAATTAAATAATCCACTAAATCATACGGCCTGGTTCGCATAAAAAGTGGTTTCATAAAGACATTAACGACCAATGCACATACACAAAAAGATAGCAGCGCTATAAGGCCGATTTTTCTTGTTTTTTTATTGATCAATAAAATAATGATGATCAATATCCAAAACCATCCATAATTTGATAAAGAACTAATAAAAGTAAAAAATCCTGTCAGAAAATCATTTCTTAAATTTTCCTGGATCCAGTAATTAATAGCTATATCAAGAGTTGTTATCCAATTTAATATATTCATATCTCAACTATACGAAAGATTAATTAAAAAGGCAAAGAAATATTACATTGATTGACGAAACTAAAAAAATTAGCTAGGATTTAGCTATGCCGAAAATACAATTTGATATTGAAAACACTATAGAAATCAAAAAAAGTAAATTCATCACCTACCTTCATCGTACAAGCGATGAGGAAGAGGCAAAAGAGTATATTCGTCAAATCAAAAAATTGCACCCTAACGCTACACACCATTGTACCGCAATGATCATCGGTTCTATCATGCGCTCTAACGATGATGGTGAACCAAGTCAAACCGCTGGTCATCCTATGCTAAATGTTTTGATGCAAAAAGATATGCAAGATATCCTGGTTGTAGTAGTACGTTATTTTGGCGGCATTAAATTAGGAACTGGTGGATTGGTCAGAGCCTATTCTTCCAGCGTCAGTGAAGCCTTGGATAAAAGCATACTAGTCGAAGAAACGATGTTTGATGAATATGAAATTGAGTTTAATTACTCACTCATTGGTAAATTGGACCATTACTTTGCCACGCACGGAATTCATATCAGTTTAAAAGATTATGCCGAAAACGTGATTTATCATTATTTAAGCACAGAAGATATTTCCAAAGATTTAAAAGAAATCTCAGGTGGAATGATTGAACCCAAATGGATCGACAAACGATCTATGGAAAAAGTCATCTAGCCTAGATATTCTTATGTTATACTTTAAGAGGTGATCATCATGAATCTATTCTTTTATTTTATTGTCGTATTGATAATTTTTATTTTTATCGGATATATTCTACCTTTTTTGGCTCCGATCCTACTTTTCTTTTTGATCTTAGGTTTATTAAGAAGTATATTTCAGGGACGCAAGCATCATAATAACTATGAAGATAATACATATTATGAAGACACTCACGATCAAACGGATTACACCTATTCCAACCCATCCAAACACGATGCAATTGATGTCGAATACACAGAACGTGAAGATGATGGAGATACACAATGATTTGTCAAAACGCAATCGGCTACTACGATGAAATTCAAAAGCTGTTAAAAAAATCAATGTTAAATATGAATGACGAGCAGATTCAGGCATGGATGAAACATGAGTTCAAACCTGAAACGATGTTTTGTTATTGGCAGGATGGCCGTTTGACTTCTTGTCTTCAAACCAAACGAAGGATTCTATCTTTCAAACACCAAAAGATTGCCGTAGCAACAATATCACTGGCAGCTACACTGCCTGATTATCGTCAACGCGATCAATTTGGACAGTTGTTAGAGGCTTTTTTGGAACAATCCAGCTATAATGAATTATTGACAATGGTCTATACAAATTTTCCAAAACTTTTTGAAAATCGTAGTTTTTCTTGTATTTCAAAAACAAAATACTACTGGATCCCATCGGATAAATGTAATCAAGGCAACGATAAAAACATTCGTTTTTATCATCCAAATATGGACCTTTATCCACTGTATCTTGAATTTATGTCTCATTTTGATGGAAGTATCATTCTTTCAAAAGAAGACTTTGAAGATCAAATTCATTATGCTCTAGACTGCAAAAAGAAAGTAGCCATCATGATGCATAACGATCAACCCCACGGATTTGCAATTTATAAAGTTTTAAATAACCACGTCAAAATTGATGTTATGCTTTACCTGGATGTTAATGCAATCTTGGATTTATTGCGGTATCTGGCAATCCGCAACGAAGCTATTTCCTTTATTGTTTCAATGGATGAAAGAATCGAAAAATTATTCCCGTTTGATATTCCACGTAATCAAGGGACAATTTTAGCCCGTTTGAACAATTACAAACTATTCTCCAAGTGGGTCAAAGAAGATGTTCGTAACGCAAGTCAGGCCTTTGAACTTATTCAAGAACCTATGTGGAATCATTTTATTGATTAATCTTGACAATTATATCCACCCTCCCGAGCTAAAATGAACTTATATTATATTTTAGTTTTCTTAAATATGATATTATGGTTTCATAAAGCAACTGGTTTTTACCAGGCGGGAGGTTTTTTTATGATAGAAATCAATCACGTATCAAAAACGTTTGGAACTAAAAAAGCAGTTGATGACATCACGGTTACGATTCCAACTGGGTGCATAACTGGCTTTATTGGCCCAAACGGGGCTGGCAAAACGACTTCCATTCATATGATGACCGGCGTTTTACAGCCTGATAGCGGAAGCATAAAACTAAATGGGAAAGATATTTCTAAAGATCCAATCAACGCAAAAAGAGAATTCGGTCTTGTCCCAGACAATCCTGACTTATTCTTACGTTTATCTGGCCTTGAATATATTAATTTCATGGCAGACATCTACCACATTGACACCGCTACACGAGATGCTCGTATTAAAACACTAGCTGAAGAATTTGAAATCAAAGATGCTTTAAACGATCGTATGTCCAGCTATTCTCATGGTATGCGGCAAAAAGCTATCTTAATCGCAACATTGGTAATAGATCCAAATATTTGGATCTTAGATGAACCAATGACAGGTCTAGATCCTGCCAGCTCTTATTTATTAAAAGAAAAAATGAAAGAGCACGCCCATCAAGGAAATACAGTTATCTTCTCGACCCATGTTCTAGAGGTCGCAGAAAGACTGTGTGACAAAATAATTATCATCGATCACGGAAAGATTCGTTATGATGGCACGCTTGAAGATTTAAAAGCACAATACCCAGAAAAAGAAAGTTTAGAAGACGTCTTCCTAGAGGTTACAAAACATGCATGATCTTTTTACATTGACAAAACTACTATTTAAAGCCAACTATAAAATTGATATCCATTCCAAAAAAGGTAAACAATCTTTACTCGTTGGGTTCTTTGTTTTTCTATGTATTTTACCTTCATTAGCTATGTTCTATATGTTTTTTCATTCTGCTTTTTCCACATTGAACCTAGACCTAATGATTCTGCAGCTTGGATTTAGTATTACAGGATTTCTAGTTCTCTGGATCGCATTGTTTATGTTTCCTTCCGTATTCTACTTCTCTAATGATCTAAACCATCTTTTAGTACTACCTGTATCTCCTACAATGATTATTTTTGCAAAATTTATCATTGTTTATATCTCATTATTCTTAACTAGTCTTTTTGTCACAATCCCGATGTTGGCCGCTTATATCATAGCTGGAGCAAACATTGTACAAATATTAGCTTTTATCATTCAGCTACCTTTTGTTACTTTGGCACCTGCCTTTATTGTCGGCATTTTTTGGATCATTGTTTTCCGATTTATTCCCTTTTTCAAAAATAAAGACCGCTTCAACTTAATTACAGGTGTTATCTCAATCATAATTGCGGTTGGTATTGGAGCTGCCTCCGGTTTGGTCAGTGGCACATCCGTTGAAGATCCTGCCATCTTACTGTCAATGCTACAAAAGAATCCAGAAACGCTATCGTTTTTAACACAATTGTTCTTCAATATACCTTTTGCGACAAGAGCTATTGTAAATATATCAATCATCGACCTTGCCCTTCATCTTGTAATCATTTGTATTACCGGTGGCCTTTTCTATTTATGTTCCAAATACTTATATTTAATTTCAGCTACCAATGCCAAAGGATCTGTTTCTAAACGTAATAAGAAACTTAAAACAATTCGTCAAACAAATCCGTTTTTCAGCTATTTGAAAATAGATTTTTATAAGTTAATGCGTACTCCAGCCTATTTTTCTAACTGTGTTTTATCTGGGCTGGTAGCACCAATCATTATGATCGTAGTATTTATGGCATTCCCAGAAATAAATGATGCAAAAACCGCTTTAGCGTCTATTGAGATCACTCAATTCATCAATTTACCATTATGGCTCTATCTAGGTGGTCTGATCATTGGCTTTTTCTTTGGCTCCTTAAATGGAATCAGCGCCACAGCTTTTTCAAGAGAGGGAAAAAATATATCTTTTATGTTATATATTCCTTTTGATTTCTCTAAACAACTAGCAGCAAAAGTATCTCTAGGCATCTTTTTTTCAGTATTATCATGTATCTTATTACTGATTCCTGTTCATATGTTTTTGACCTATCCAATATACTATGACATCGCATATCTTTTCGGCACTTTGTTAGCAAGTTTATTAGTTAATTTTCTAGCCCTTCTTATCGATGGCATTCATCCAAAAACCAATTGGGAAGATGAAACAAGTGCAATCAAAAACAACTTAAATGTTGTATTTGAATTTTTAGCTAGCTGGGCAATCATCGTCGTCGTTTGTGCCCCATTCTTTTTATTCAATATTTTTAATCACTTAATTTATTATACAATTTTTGTTTCTATCATTTTTATCCTAATTATAATTATCATGTATATCTTTGGGCCAAAACTCATATTGCGTTACTTAAAAAAAGGAATCTAAAAAACATGTCTGTTTAAATCAGACATGTTTTTTTACTTAATGCGTTTCCTTATATTCTTTATAAGTAATGATCTCAATTGTGTTGATTACAGCTGTAATATCCGTATCCTCTAAATCAGCAATCGCATCTACAACATCCATCCCTGAAATCACTTGTCCAAATACCGTATGAACTTGATCCAACCATGGTGTTCCGCCAACTTCATGATATTTCTCTTCTGCCAGCGTAGGCCATCCATTCAGCTCCTGTTCTACAGTATCAGCCTGAACAATAAAGAATTGACTTCCGTTAGTATCTTCACCAGAATTTGCCATAGATACCGCTCCTCTGAAATTATATAATTCATAACTGAATTCATCTTCAAAAGGTTCGCCCCAAATGCTCTCTCCACCAGAACCAGTACCTGTTGGATCTCCCGTCTGAATCATAAAATCGTCAATGACACGATGAAACGTAACTCCATTATAATATCCTTCTTTAGCATGGGTCACAAAATTTTCTACAGCTTTTGGTGCCTGATCTGCAAATAAGACAAAATCAATTTCTCCCTGATCTGTATTCATAATCGCAACCTGCATATCATCTGGATATGAATCTTGAAACTGAATCAAGGTATCTAATTCAGGAATTTGTGTTGTTTCATCAGTTATATCTTCTGATTGTGGTTCGCTCTGCGTACTTGAGCAGCCCACCAAAGCTAAGCTCAATACTAGAGCACTGGCAATTTTTGTATAGAATTTCATTTTAATTTCCTTTCTATGTCTTCGATATTTTATCATAGATTGAAAAGATAAAAAAATTATGTTTATATATTTTTTAGACCAGGAGGTATTTACTATATGTATACAGATAGCCATTGTCATATCACAGAAGATCGATTATATGAAAGAATCAATGAAGTTTTAGAAAACATGCGCGAAATATCCAATTGCATGATCATGTGTACAAACGAAATAGAATTCAAAAGAGCATTAGCACTTAAAGAAACACATCCTCATTTTAAAATCGCCTTTGGATGGTTCCCTCAAGATGCCAAAGACATTACTGAAAAACACATACAGATCTTACAAAAGGCAATTGATTCAAATCAGATAGATTGTCTAGGTGAAATTGGTTTGGATTATTACTGGGATAAATCATTTATCGACGAACAAAAAGAGCTTTTTATCAGACAAATCCAAATGGCCAATCGAGCCAATCTTCCTATATCCATCCATATGCGAGAAGCAACAAAAGACTGCCTGGATATCTTAAGAGATCACGCAAAGACCAAAATCATCTTCCATTGTTTTTCCGGAAGCAAAGAAACTATGAATGAATGTTTAAAAATGGGGGCCTATATATCTTTTGCGGGTCCAATTACATTTAAAAACAATCGTCAAGGTGTTGAATGCGCAACATTTTGTCCTTTAGACAGAATTTTGACAGAAACAGATTCACCTTATTTAACACCAGTTCCTTATCGTGGTAAGACAAATGAACCAAAATATGTTGAATTCACGACAAAAAAAATCTGTGAACTAAAAGAGATCGATGTTGAAACTCTATGTACACAGATTTCTGATAACTTTCAATCTTTGTTCAAAGAAGTATAATCATTTGGTTTATTACCAATAATGATCTTATCCTCTTGAATAACGATCGGACGCTTGACCAACATCCCATCTGAAGCCAGCAATTCAATTAACTGCTCCTGGGTGTAAGTCTTGCGTTTTTCTTTTACATTTAATTCGCGATAAAGCATTCCGCTGGTATTGAATAACTTGTCAATAGAAACACCTTGATCAATCCAACCTTGAATTTCTTCTTTTGATGGATTGTCTTCTTTGATATTTCTATATTCTGCTTCAATCCCTAAATCGCAAAGAGCAGCGTATGCTTTCTTGCATGTCGTGCATTTTGGATATCCAATAAATAGTGTTTTCATATTATTTTATTCAAAAGCATGTGATAATGCATCAGACATTGAAGAATTATGTTCTACCGCACTGATCACAGCTGCAATCAATGGTGCTACTGAAAGAACAACCATTTCTGGGTATTCTTTTTGTTTTTCTGTCTGATCAATTGTATTCGTACAAATAAATCCGGCAAGCCCAGCATTTTTCAAGCGCTCAATTGCAGGCCCTGAAAGAATACCGTGTGTACAACAAGCATAAACTGCTGTTGCCCCTTTTGCCTTTAACATGTCGATACCAGATACTAAAGTACCAGCTGTATCAACCATATCATCAATAATGACCGCTACTTTTCCATTTACATCTCCAAGTAAGTTCATCGCAACCGCAACATTTGGTTTAGGACGACGTTTGTCAATGATTGCAACAGGAGCATTTAAACTTTCCGCTAAATTACGAGCACGTACAGTTCCACCATGGTCTGGAGATACTACAACGATATCTTCTATATTTAGGTCTTCTTTATGTTTGAAGTAATCCGCAATCAAACCTAGAGATGTGATATCATCTGTTGGAATATCAAAATATCCCTGAATCTGAGTTGCATGGAGATCCATCGTTACAACGCGGTTTGCCCCAGCGCTTTCTAATAGATTTGCGACTAGTTTAGAAGTAATTGGCTGACGAGGTTTTGCCTTACGATCCTGACGAGCATATCCATAATAAGGAATGATACAGTTAACGGTTGCAGCACTGGCACGTTTACATGCATCGATACCAATCAATAATTCCATTAAGTTTTCATTAACTGGTTTGTTTGTGCTCTGTACAAAATACACATGCTTTCCTCGTACAGATTCTCCTAATTCAACTAAGATTTCACCATCAGCAAAATGTTTTACTTCACATTTTCCTAATGGTAAATTTAATTCCTTACAAATTTCTTTTGCGAGTCCTACGCTTGATGATAATGCGAATACAATTGTGTTGTTCATGTTTTGTCCTTCCCTCTACTTGTTTTTATATTGTGTACCATAACCTTCTTTGTTGGATTGACGATTTCTTGCGATTCCCATATCGCCATCTTCAACATCATCCGTTATCGTACTGCCGGCAGCTAACAGAGCATTTTCTCCGATCGTGACCGGCGCAATCAAGTTTACATTAGATCCGATGAAAGCTCCATCTTTGATCGTTGTTCTAAACTTGTTTTTGCCATCATAATTTACTGTGACTACGCCACAACCAAAATTAACATTTTTACCAACATCACTGTCTCCAACATACGTTAAATGAGCACATTTTGAACCATCGCCAAAATTTGTGTTCTTAAATTCAACAAAGTTACCAATACGGCAATGTTTTCCAACATGAGTATTGTTTCGTAAATGAGACATTGGTCCAACCGTAGTATATTCATCCACGCTTGAATCCTGGATCTTGCTGGAATCGATCGTTACATGATCTTTGATAACAGCATTATTCAAATAAGAACCACCTAAAATCTCTACATGGTCTCCAATAACTGTTTTCCCTAAAATTTCCACATTTGGATGAATGATGACATCATGTCCAATAACTACATCTTTTCCAATTACAGTACGTTCTGGGTCTACGATCTGAACTCCATTGGCCATCCATTTATGATTGAGTTTATTTCTCATCCACGTATATGCCTTATTTAATTCTACGCAATCGTTGATTCCCATCACTTCGTCTCGATCTTCAATTGGAAGGCCTTTGATCTTCATTCCTTTTGAAGAAAGAATAGAAACGATATCAGTTAAGTAATATTCATGCTGAGCATTATTTGTCTTTAATTCATTGATGTTTTCAAACAATACATCATTCTTGAAACAATACATTCCCGCATTGATTTCACGAATCTGTTTTTGTTCCTCTGTACAATCTTTTGCCTCTACGATAGAGACAACATCATTATTTTCATTACGAACGATACGTCCATAATGAGCTCCATCTTCAAGTACGGCTGTCAATAAAGTTCCAGCTGCATCTTCATTTTCTTTAAACAGTCTTTCTAGAGTTTCTGGTTGAATACATGGACCATCTCCGTTGATGATCAACGTATCTCCTTTAGCATCTTTTAAACATTGGCACTGCATTACTGCATGTCCTGTTCCTAATTGGGTTTCCTGCATTGCAAATTCTACATCTGGATAAGCATCCTTGATCGTCTGCGCCTGATATCCCACAACAACCACGATTCGATCAACATGCACAGCTTTCAATGCATCAATGATATATCCTAACATTGGCCGGTCAATGATCGTATGCATTACCTTACTTGCATCCGATTTCATACGAGTTCCTTTGCCGGCCGCCAATATGATAGCGTTACGCATTTTTTCACCTTGCTTTCCTATACTATTCTAACAAAAATTAGCATGCATTCAAACTAGAAACGGAAAAAATCATGTTCTAAGACTTTCTTTGCATTAAAATTGATCAAAAAAAAGATCTTCCTGCATCAAACAGAAAGATCTACATTACTAATCATCTAAACTATCCAATTGTTTTCGCAAGCTCTGTAATTCTGAATTGATAGAATCATATTTGCTTTGAGCTTCATTAACCACACTTTGCGCACTATCCACTTCACTGCTGGCCTGCGTTTGTTGAGAAACTAAATCATCATATGTTGCCTGTGCGCTTTCTACTGCAGATTGTGCATCACTTTGTTCCTGCAATAAGCCAGGACGCTTGTTATAAAGTTCCTGAAGTCTTTGATAATCTTCATTTGTTAATTCAGAATTATCTTTATCTTCGATTGCCTGTCTTTCTGCTTCCAGATCCGCTAAAGCCTGGTCAGCTGCTGCCTTTCGAGATTGTGCACTTGACAAGGTCGAATTTGCCGATGAAACTTTAGATTGAATCGAACTTAGATTGCTCTTGGCTGTACTTAGCTTTGAATTAGCATCATCTAAAGCTTGTTTTGCATCAGCTAAATCACTTTCAAGATTACTGATCTGCTCTTTTAACTTGGCTTTTTGTTGAGCTACTTCAGTGTTATTGTTAGATGAATCCGCTTTGTCCTTGGCATCTGATTTAGCCTGTGCCAACAATTCATCAAATGTTTTTCCGGTCTTTGATTTCAACACTTTATTGATTTCACTTTGTTGTTCATCGCTCAATCGATTAAACATTGTTTCAAAATCAATGATATCGGCTTTTTCATCATCCGTTAAGGAATCATAATCATTAGCCCACGCCAGAATTTTTTCATAGTTTTGTTTTTGTTCTTCTTCTGAAATCTGGTCATCGCTTCCTAAACCGCCAATCAGATTAATCACACCAAAAATGGCAACACCTGCCAATATCACCGCGACGACACCGGCAATGATGATCGCAATCTTTTTCTTATCTTGATTAGGCTTTTTAGCACTTCCTCGATGAACTTCACGTTTTAATTTCGGACCTTTATCTTCCTCCAACAAAGACTGAATCTCATCATCGTTGATGACAACGGTCTTATTGGTGTCTGTGGTTTCCTGATCAATTTGATCTTTGTCCCACATCATGGTCTTTGTTTGTGAACTATCTTCCTCATATTCTTCATCTTCAAACTCAAAATCATCGATTGGATCAATGATCTGTGTAAGATCCATTTCTTCGGTATTTCTTCTATTAAAATCTTTAGAGTTCTTTTTTGCTCTTTCGATTCGTGACTGTCTTTCTTTCTCTTGTGTGAAATTCTCCATTTTTTCTTCTAAAGTATCTTCCACTTCAAAAGAATCTAATAATTGAGATATTTCATCTTGACTCTTTGAATGCTTTTGACTCATAAGAATCCCCCTTTGGCCTAATTTTACCAAAATGTATGCTTTTTTTCTACCTGTTCATATGGCTTATTTTCTTTGATCCATAAAGAATGCGCCGCAATCACAAAAACTGTGGACGGTTTTAACAATTCGCAAGCCCTATGTATTGTTGCTCCCGTGGTAAGAACATCATCGACCAAAAGAATATTCTTTAAAACTATAGGATACATATTTTTTCTTTGAATGATTTTTTCTATTTGTGTTCTTTCTTTTTTTGAATGTTTACTTTGTTTAAAGTCAAGTGTTTTATATAAAGGAAAATATATCCTTATATTTATGCTTTTAAAGATTTCTTCCAAAGGTAAAAAGCCTCTTTGTAAGTATTTTTCATCCGAGCTGCAGACACCACACACCATATATCTCTTCATTGTTTTTTTAAATCGATCCTTATAAAGATGTAAAAAGGACAAAGCTAAAACAATATCTCTTTGTTCCTTATAACGGAAAAAGAAACTTTCTAGATTTTCATCATATTCATATAAAATATGATAGTTTATTCCATTAATATTATATATTTTCTTGTGCTCTATCCATTTAGATCGACAACTACTACATAGCACATCTTCATTTAAAAACATACGCGTAAATGTGGTTTCTTCATCAAGGTATTCTAAACAGTCGAGGCAGAAGCGTTCATCTGGCAAAGCTGATCGACACAATCTTTGATTGCCTGATTTTTTTGAAAACATAAGCACACTCCCTTTCCCGTTGGATCATCAAAACTTCTTCCTACTCGACCAAATATTTGAATCAAGCTTGCGCTGGTAAATACCGCATGATCTGCCTGACATACAATCACCTGCACGCTTGGTACCGTGATCCCCCTTTCTAAAAGTGTTGTACAAACCAGTACGTCTAATCCTTTTTGTCGAAATCGATCTAAGATTTCATCTTTTTCTTTCGTTTGCGAATGAATCATGGAAGAGCGAAAAAAGAGTTTTAAGATCGTATTTAACCATATACAATCCTGTCTTCTAGGCACAAAGATCAATACTTGTTTTGACTGCCTTGTCCAACTGTAACAACATTCTATGATCATGAGTACCTGAAAAAATAAATTACACTCATATACTTTTGGTACAACCAGAGGATGTTTATGAGGCCTTTCAAATAACGTGACCATCTCCATTTCTTTCTGTTTGATCTTTTGTAGACTTTCTTCATCGGGCGTAGCGCTCAATAAAACTCTCTGTCCTTTACAGGCTCTTTTAGTGATTGTCTGCAACACATCATTTCCAACATAAGGAAACGCATCGACTTCATCCATGATCAAAAGATCAAAACCATCAGGATAGCGATAAAGTTGATGCATAGTACAAACAATAATATCGCCATCCGTAATCGTTGTATATCCTTGTGTCACCTCTACAACATTTAACGTTGGAAAGGCTTGACGTAATCTTTGGGCAATTTCTAACACAACTTGTCTTCGACTGATTGCAAATCCCACTTTCTTTCCTTGTGATAAGTAAAAACAAATACAATCAAAAACCAATTCTGTTTTGCCTGCCCCAGTTGCGGCATATACAAATACATCTTTCTTTTGTTTCAGATATTCTACTATCTTATGCGAGATTTCCTTTTGTTTATCCGTCAATTCATATTTTAACTGTGGACTTACATTAATTTTTCGTACGGATAAATTACAACTCTTCTTTCTTTCATATGCATCCATTCTTCCAAAGGCAACACATTTGCGACAATAATAAACACCCTTATCATAGGCAAAATATCGTTCATCTTCATTTCCACATTGATAACATTTCATATTTTCTATTACACCTGATATTGATGAAACGACAAAAAAAGTCTGGATCTCTCCAGACTTTTCATTTTCTGTATACGTTAAACCTATTTGTTTAAACCATATTTCTTGTTAAACTTCTCGATACGTCCCTGAGCAGCTGCGAAACGCTGACGACCTGTAAAGAATGGATGGCAATTGCTGCAAGTATCTACACGCATTTCATCGCCTTTGATCGTACTACCAGTTTCGAATTCTGCACCACAAGATGAACAGATACATTTAACAGTATGGTAATTTGGATGAATTCCTTTTTTC
This sequence comes from uncultured Faecalitalea sp., assembly GCA_946408025.1. Classification (GTDB taxonomy): domain Bacteria; phylum Bacillota_I; class Bacilli_A; order Erysipelotrichales; family Erysipelotrichaceae; genus Faecalitalea. The sequence continues at coordinate 13,147 of CAMJQJ010000002.1, read as the reverse complement.
ATACTATTTCCTCCTTCCGCCTTAAACTCCATGTGAGCTTAAAGTAAGTGCTAATCAATTATAGCAAGCTCTTTTTGTGTTTTCAAGGGGATATAGTGCTTTAATGAACAAAATTTATTGAATTTTTTTAATTGCATTCAAAGCATTCAAACTTCTAGGATATCCAATATATGGTAAACATTGATGTACAACTCTCACCAAAAAATCCGGATCATTCCCTAGATTAATATTGCCTTGAATATGCGCATCAAGTTGTGGCTCACAACCTCCCAATGCCATTAAAAAACAAAATGTTATCATCTCTCTTTGGGCCAAACTCAATCCAGTTCGTGTATAGTAATCTCCAAAACAATTTTGCGCAAGCCATCGATTGACCGTAGAGTTTTTCCATGCCTCTTTCATTGTATCCCCAAAAATAATCATTTGAGCCTCTACCCCTTTTTCAAGGCGATTTTCCATTGTTGTGGTTTCTTCTCCGGCATCTAGTGAGAGATTTTTTGTTTCTAAAACATCATTGACAACCTTCAAAAAGTCCCACATTTTTCCCATGCCTACATAATCAACGGATTGATAGACCATTTCTTTTACCATCACTGGATCCAGCCCTTCATCTAGTGCCTTTTCCAACATCATTTTAAAAACATCGATTCCTTGGCAGGCTATCAGGCTAGCAAGAATAGCCAAATTTCGTTCTGTTGGTTTTAAATAAACACTTTCTTCTTCAACAACTTCTTTAAAAGCAAAGTTTTCCATTCTTGTTATAAATTGAACATCTGAATTTTTCATAATATCTTCTCCTCATGATCATTATCAATCCAAGCTTAATAGCGCTGTTACATCACCATTTCCTAAAACTTCTTTATACTCTTCATCATTTATATTGATGATTCTTCCAATTTTTGTGAAATTCCAAGAATTTGGATTATAATAAATCGCCAATATATTTCCTTCATATAAAATTACATCACGACATGTTGTCTTAAAATATTCATCATTCCTTGGATATGAATGTTCAAGCACACCAAATTTTTCCATATTAGCATAATCTTTCATCTCCAGTTTGATATCCGATTTTTGTAAATCTCGAATAAGTGCTTCAGATGAAGAATTCGAAACAGTTTCAACAATCAATTCATTGCCGTTAATATACATTTTAAATTGTATCATAGACAATTTCTCCTTTTGCTAATGGATCATCGATGATGAGTTCTTCAAGCTCAGGTACAACAATCGTTCCTGAATAAGGATTTTTAATACTTAGAACAGGGGTAGTAATCGTTGCATTTACATCAGATTTCTCAAATGCTAAATCCGTATCTATCATTTTACAATTGACCAATCGCAATCCTTCACAATAACAAAAAGGTTGTGTGCCAATTATCGTACAATTTTCAAGAACTAAATTTTTACTATACCAACCCAAATATTCACCTTTTAAAACAGAATCTGTCACCCAAATATCTTCTGCATGCCAAAATGCATCTTTTGTATCAAAATTACAATGGTTAATTCTACCATTCTTTACATATTGAAAAGAATATTTTCCTTTAAAATCAACCTTATCTAGTTGTATATTAGATGACCTCATCATAAAATATTCACTTATTACTTTTGTATCTTTTATTAAAACATTGCGACTCATCCATCCAAATTCTGATGAATCAATATCACATGAATTTAGAATCACATTATCGCATTCTCGTACTGCCTTTATCCCATGTAAATTTGTATTTGATATATGAATATGATCCGAATACCATAATGCTGCTCGACAATTTTCTGTCATATCACTTTGTTTAATTTTTACACAGTGATCATGCCAAAATGGATAGCGCAAATTTAAATACGTTGAATTAACAACAATATCCTCACACTCTTTAAAAGCACTTTCTCCATCTCTTGGACCATCAATCTTACAGTTTTTAATAATTAAATGTTTTGATGCATAAAATGCTCGTTCTTCATCAAATATTTTATTTTTTATTTCCATATCATCACTTCCCGCTTATACTATAATCAGAAAGCCTTTTAATTACAAATAGTTATATTGAATAGGTTATTATTCTTTTTTTGAATAATAAAAGGAGAATCATTATGTTAGAAACTCGATTATTAGAATATTTTTTAGTTCTTAGTCATGAAAAAAACATTTCCCACGCAGCTAAATCTCTTTATATTAGCCAATCAACTCTATCTAAACAAATGATGGAATTGGAAGAAAAAATAGGAAAACAGCTATTCATTCGCGGAAAAAGAAAGATTACATTGACACAAGAAGGAGAATTTCTTCAAAAAAGGGCTCAAGAAATTTTAGAATTAATCAAATCAACCGAGATATCCTTAAGTTGTAAAGGCAGTGAACTCACAGGTCAAATCTCTATTGGATGCGGAGAAACAATAGTTATGGATATGATCGCAAATTGGATGGAAGAACTGCATCAGCAACATCCTAATATTTTATTAAGAACCTATAGCGGGAATGCAGATGCTGTTTTAGAGAGACTTGATAAGGGCATCGATGATATGGGACTTCTTTTAGGACCTGTACGCCAGGATAAATATGAATATTTAAATCTATATAAGAAAGACATTTATGGATTATTGATACCCGCCAATTGTGAATTAGCAAAACAAAACTATATCAATATTGACCAACTGAAATCATTACCTATCATTTTAAGCGATCAAATCTATGTTGGACATCAAAATGTCGACTGGTTTGATTCGGCAGATTCTTTAATGAATATCGTGGGCACTTATAACTTGATCTACAATGCTACTTTTATGGTAGAACACGGAATCGGATATGCCTTATGTCTTGAAAATTTAGTGAATACAGAAGGTAGAAACCTTACGTTCAGAAAAATCGTTCCAGAATTATCTGTCGATTTATATATCGTCACAAAAAAATATCAGACATTCTCACCCGCTGCACAAACTTTTATGTCTTTAATGAAAAAGAAAATATATTCTAAATAGTTCTATCTATTTTTTTACATGTTTAAAACAACCTATTTCATGTGAGTTTATGATTCCTACTGCCTGTAGGAAAGAATATATAATTTTTGTACCTACAAACTTCATTCCACGTTCCTTTAAATCTTTGGAAATTGCATCCGATAGATCAGAATTAGTAAGACCTGTTTCATAATATATCTTTCCTTGAGTGAATTCTTCTAAATAATTTTTAAACGAGCCTTTTTCATTTACTATGTTAGAGAATACTGCTGCATTTTTAATCGCAGCTTTAATTTTCAATGTATTTCGTATTATATCTGAATTCAATTTTAATTCTTCTATTTTCTTTTCCCCATAATTTTGTATCTTATCTCTATCGAAATGATCAAAGGCGATACGGAATGCTTCTCTTTTATTTAAAACACATTCCCAAGATAAACCTGCTTGAAACGATTCTAATACGAGCATTTCAAATAAATAGTCATCATTTAAATTTAATACGCCCCATTCGTTATCATGATATATTACGTATTTCTCATTTTTTTCATTACACCACCGACATCGATTCATTTAATACACCTCTTTTATTCAACCATTAATACCATATATCATTTACTATATAGAAACAATTCATAGGCAAAATTATGATATAATACGATCATACAAAAGGAGACTAACAATGGATATCAACACTTTTAAAGACACCTTTCATCTAGATTTAGAAAGCACTACTCCTTTATATCAACAATTATACGACTATTTTAAAAGACTCATCCTTACAGGAGCTCTAAAAGAGGGCGACCAAATGTTACCTGAAATAATTATCTGCGACTCATTAGATATTAGTAGATCTACCGTTCGAAAAACCATGGAAATGCTAATAGAAGATGGTTATCTAATCCGAAAAAGAGGAAAAGGCTCTTTTATATCCAGTCCTAAACTAAAAAGAAATATTAATTATCTATATAATTTTTCAGAGAATATGGAAAACATTGGTGTTTCCCCTTCTTCAAGTGTTATTGAATGTGCCATAGTAGATCATATAGATGAAAAAATAAAGAACATCCTTCAACTACCTCAATCCAATACCAAAGTATTTTTATTAAAGAGAATCCGCAAAGCTAATGGAGTCCCTATTTTATGTGAAAGTACGTATATCCCGTATTACTTATGTCCCGGCATAGAAACATATGACTTTACTTCACAATCACTATATACGATCTTATCCAAAAAATACTTTTTAGATCCATTTCATGCTATCGAAAGTATTGAAGCTGTTTTCTTATCACAAAAAGACAAAGAGCTATTGAATTGCGACCAAGAAATCCCTGGTTTTAAGATCACTCGCTTATCATATACCAAAAATGAAGAGATCTTAGAATATACTACATCTATCACAAGAGCTGATAAATGCATATTTATGATGGAACTTTACAAAAACTCAAACAATAATACCGTTCCTGTTCAAATTCAAAGAAATTTAAATATCTAGCCTACAAAATATTTGACACATGACCCCCAAACAATTTATAGTATAAATGCATTTGTACCATACATTTGTTACAATAAAGAAAGAGGGTCATAAAAATGAAACATCCAACAAAAAAAGCAAATGAAATGAGCACTTCTGAATTAGCATCTTATATTGATTATTCTGTACTTAAGCCTGAGTTTACAGAGGAACAAATTATCGATTTGACAAAAGATGGGGTTGAACTTGGTTGTGCCACAATATGTATCAATCCAGGTTACATGGATTTGTGCAAACCATATGTTGAAGGAACTAAAACAAAATTATGCCCGGTCTGCGATTTTCCATTTGGAACAAGCTCAACGGCATCTAAAGTTGCTCAGGCAAAGATTCTAGTAGACAACTACGCTGATGTCATTGGTGAATTAGATGTTGTCGCCAATTTTGGCTGGATTCGTAGTGGCTTATATGATAAAGTAACGGCTGACATCAAAGCTGTAGTAGATGTTTGCCACGAAAAAAATGTTCCAGTAAAAGTAATCTTTGAAACCGACGCATTGAATGAAGAACAAGTTCGAAAAGCATGTCATTGTGCCATAGATGCGGGAGTAGATTTTGTAAAAACAAGTACAGGTTTCTTAACCGGATTTGAAGCACATGGTGCTACTCCAGAAATCATTCAGATAATGCAAGATGAAGTTAAAGATAATTGTCAAGTAAAGGGAAGCGGTTGTATTCGAACCAGAGAACATTTTTTGAAGTTAATTGATATGGGAATTGATCGTATGGGTGTAGGATATAAATCTGTTCCTGTTGTATTAAATCTTAAAAGATAATTAAAAATCAAAAAGTCAAAAGTATCTTTTTATACTTTTGACTTTTATTCATTTCATTTGTCTAAATGTCTCAAAATCAATATGAACAATTTCCTTATTTGTTACAAAAGACATCTTCCAACAAAGATTTGTTATAAATCCTATTTTCAAGTCATCATGTACAGCTATATAACATGATAAAACATGGTCAGCTTTCAATGATTCTCCATCAAACCAAGTTGCGTTTAGATCTATAAGATCATTCAGAAAATTAGCTTTTGTCTTATTATCTTTTAGATAAAACCAAACTCTTTTCCCTCCATATAAATCCAACATTCTTTTTACATTATTCATTTCCTTTTCCTCCTTATAAATCTATAAAGAGGTAAAAAAACAACCCATCGCAGATGGGTTTGATTATTAATATATCCCATCATTCAAGCTTTAGCACCTTGCCCTTAGGTAGGTTGCTGTGTGGTCAATGAGCTTGTCTCTCGCACACTCTTTATAGGCAAATTTATTATAAGTTATTCGCTTAGTCTTTGTAAACTAAAATATTTTTTCTCATATTTTTGTACATTATCATTCCAACCAGTGCTGTCAGCAATTCAGCTACTGGATAAGTCAGCCAAACTCCATTCATTGCCCATAACATAGACAATAAAAAGGCTAGCGGAATAATCAAAATAAAACCACGTAACAAGGATAAGACATAAGCAGGAACAGCTTTTTCAATAGATGTGAAGAAAGTCGATAAAATAGTGTTATACCCAATAAAGGGACATGAAATAAAATAAAGCTTCAACCCTATTTGCGCAATTTCCTGCAAAGCCACACTATTTTCACTATTAAATACAGATGTAATCGAATCTGCAAATAAATAGACACCAGAATATACTATAAATGATACCATTAACATCGTTGACATAGCAAAATTCAACGTTTTTATGATCATACAATTTTCTTTTTTACCATAATACGTGCTAACCAATGGCTGAATTCCTTGCGCAATACCTGTATATATGGCAACAACCACAAGAGAAATATTAGCAACCACCCCATATGCTGCAACTCCAATATTGCCTTCCAAGCTGAGTATGATCATATTAAATACAATCATAACAACGCCACCAGACACTTGAGATACTAGCGAAGGAAACCCAAGAGCAACATCTTGTTTAAAAATATAAAATTTAAGTTTCCCCCATACAAAATGAAACGTATTTTTTTTCTTAAGCCAATGTGGAAGCATTACAAAAATGCCAATTATTGGAGATATTCCCGTTGCTAAAATAGCACCGAAAATTCCCATATTTAGCATAAAAATGAACACGTAATCTAAAATAATATTTGAAAAGCTCGCAATCAGCATAGCAACCATCGCTAGATGAGGACTTCCATCATTTCTAACAAAACACAAAAGGACATCATTCAAAATAAAAGACGGAGCAAACAACAGTAACCAATATAAATAAGTATCAGTTATTTGCAAAATATCTATATTGGCCCCTAGCAAAATCGCTAAATTTCTAGAGAAGAAAAAACCTAATAACATATACAATATTGAAAAAATTAAAGATATCAAAATTGTATTCGAAAATATTCGATTCACCTCATCTTGCCTGCCCTGGCTTTTACAAATTGAAAATCGCGTAGCCGCACCCATTCCTAACATTAATCCGATTCCTCGAATAAAATTATATACGGGAATTGTTAGATTTAATGCGGTTAATCCATTAGCTCCAAGACCTTTTGATATAAAAAAAGTATCAGCCAAAATATAACAAGATACGCCTAAAGTTCCTAAAACACTTAAAGATATATAATTTACAAACTCTTTTAAGAATGACTTTTTTTCCATATCTTTCCTCCCAAAAAAATAACGCCAAGCTTTTTATCTCCAATGGCCTACGGATAAAAAGTTTGACGCAAATCTTCCTACCCGGCGGCAAGAAGCGCTCATTTCATTTTCGTATTTATTATATTGAAAACTTTTTTTGGAAACAATATAAAATAGCTTCAATTTTCTCAATAGACTCATGAAAAACAACATTTTAAAAATCTATTCTTTTTATATGATAATGGTTCTTTTTTTTCAATTATATTTTTTTGGTATAATAAATTCATGCAAAACTACATCGATAAATTAAATCAAAAAGAAATCCAAAAAAATCTTCCTTCTTTTTACAAGATAAAAGTCGTTGATTCTATTTCAAGCACAAATTCATGGTTATCAGATCACACCGATTTATCTGAAGGATATGTTTTGATTGCAGATCATCAAACAGACGGAAAAGGAAGAAACGGGAGAACATTTTATTCACCTGCCAACAGCGGCATCTATCTTTCTTTATTATTAAAACCTGAAGAAGATAAAGAGTGTGTCCTACATTATACAGCCTTAAGCGCCTTATGCATGTGCGAAGCTATTGAATCTGTATATGGATTCTCCCCTTCAATCAAATGGTTGAATGATATATATTTTCATGATAAAAAAATTGGAGGTATCTTATGTGAAGGAAAACTGCAGCAAGATCGTTTTGATTCTTTGATCATTGGAATTGGTATCAATGTGCACTCTTTTATTTATCCTGAAGATATCTCTTCTATCGCCTGTACAGTTGAAGATTTTGTGCCGTTCAAAAAACCTCGCAATATATTGATTACGAGATTTCTAGAATCTTTCTACAATTACTATACCAACCATCATTCTTTTCTTCAGGCATATAAAGATCATCTCGCCTATGTAAATCAGTCAGTAAGAATCATTCATCCAAAAAAAGAATATAAAGGAACGATCTTAGGAGTAGATGATTCTTTTCGACTTGTCATAAAAAAAGAGGATGGTTTGATTGATCATTTATCCTCTGGTGAAATATCTATTCGACTTTGAATCCAGTCATGAAGTCTTTTAGCAAGATCTTCCTGGCTGATTTTTTTATATTCGTTAGCACGAATCGGCTTTCCATATTCGATTTCTAGTTGTTTAATACGATTAGATGAAACATCTAATGCATAAGCTTTTTTTAAGACAACAGGTACAATAGTAGCTTTTGATAGATAAGCCGGTAATAAAGCACCAGCCTTAAACTCATTCATCGTATCTTCCTTTGATCGTGTTCCTTCAGGAAAGACCAAAAGATTCTTTTTTTGTTTGAGCTCTCTAGCAGCTTCTCTTAACATGTGTACATTTCCTTCTCTGGATTCACGATCAAAATGGATCGTGCCAATATTTCTAGCCCATCTGCCAAAAATAGGCATTGTTTCATTCTCTTTTTTTGAGATAAAAGCCAAATGAACCGGACAGCTTGCCAAAACAAGAGCTGGATCTAATGTTCCTTGGTGATTAGATACAAAATAAATCGTTTCCTCTCTAGGAATCGTTTCGACACCTTTAACAGATAAATTGTATCCCAAGTATCTCAAAATAAAACGGCTCCATTTTTCTAGTCGAACCTGTGCTTCCAACTGACTTTTTTTCTCATGTATCTTTGAGCTTACCCAAGCAACAGGCAAAATAGGTAAAGCTCGAATAATTTTAGATGTTTTCATTAGATTCCTTTCTTTGAACCAGGGCCGTTGCCATAGCAAATCCGCCATCATGAGCAATTGATACTTGAATCGTATAACCTTGATACTGAATTGCTTTTGGTGGTTCTACGACGATTTCCTTTATCTCTAAAGGAATCGGAAGTGCTTTAATAATTGCCTCTCGCGCTGCAAAGCGACCAGCCACATATTCTTTTTGTCGTACAAAAGAATAATTCAAAAATTGTTCATATTCCTGTTTGCTCAATATCCTTTTGGCGATTTTTTGCGGTTCTTTGATTCGATCTATTTGTACTATGTCACAACCGATCCACATTTATTCCACTTCCTGTAAAGCGCAAAGAATTTCGCCATATGCAACTTTTTTATCATCAACATAGGCTTCGCAACCAGCAATACAAATACCACCTATCATACGTTTAAATTGAACCTTCATCCTTAACACATCTCCAGGTACTACCACTGATGAAAAACGCATCTTATTGATTCCCGCAAACAAAGGAATCTTTCCCTGATTTTCTTTTTCTTTTAACAGATACACAGCCCCTGTTTGTGCCATAGCTTCTACGATCAGAACGCCAGGCATAACACTTTGTTGTGGAAAATGACCTAAAAACTGCATTTCATTGGCACTGACACACTTGATTCCAACAATCGTTTTGGATCCTTCATCAATGGATTCAATTTTATCAACCAATAAAAAGGGGTATCTATGCGGAATGATTTTTTTTATATCTTCATTTGATAATAGCATATTAGTCCTCCCATTTCTTGAATACCAAGGAAGCATTATGTCCACCAAAGCCTAAAGAATTGCTCATGGCATAACGAATATTTTGATGGCGTCCTTGATTTGCGACAATATCTAGATCACAGTCTAGATCTGATTCTTGATAATTAATCGTTGGCGGGATAAAACCTTCTTCTAAAGATTTGATGGAAATGATAGCTTCTACTGCACCACTAGCCCCCAATAAATGGCCTGTATTGCTCTTGGTTGAAGAGACAGCTAATTTATAAGCATGGTCTTTAAATGCTGTTTTAACAGCCATTGTTTCTGTTTTATCATTTAGTTTTGTGCTTGTTCCATGTGCATTGATATAGTCAATATCTTCTGCTTTGATAGAAGCGTCCTGCAATGCCTGCATCATAGCTTGTGCACCACCTGATCCGTCATCTAGTGGAGCTGTAATATGATGCGCATCACAACTTGAACCATAGCCTACGATCTCACCATAGATTTTGGCATCACGAGCCTTGGCATGATCTAATTCTTCCAAGATCAAGATACCGGCACCTTCTCCCATGACAAAACCGCTTCTCTGTTTATCAAAAGGAATGCTAGCTCTTTTGACATCATTTCCTGTATGCAAAGCACGCATTGATTGGAAACCTGCAATTGCTAAAGGAGTAATTGCAGCTTCACTACCTCCTGCCAACATAATATCTTCATATCCATCGCGAATACGATGAAAAGCTTCTCCAATTGCGTTAGATCCTGCCGCACACGCTGTTACGACACAAGATGTAGCACCTTTTAATCCCCAATCAATCGCTACCTGGCCAGATGCAAGATTCGCCAAAGCCATCGGGATAAAGAAAGGTGAAACTCTTGAAGCACCTCTCTCTTTTAAAGTATGTGAAGCTAATTCAATAGATTCTATACCGCCAATACCTGAACCGATGATGCATCCAAAACGGTTTGAGTCAAATTTCTCCTTGTCCAACCCCGCATCTTGCATTGCTTGTTTTGAAGCAATACGAGCAAACTGTGTAAAACGATCATTAAACTTTAAATCACGCTTAGAAAAATAAGCTTCCATGTCTAAATTTTTTACTTCAGCTGCCAATTTCACCTTATAGTCACTTGTATCAAAATGTGTTATTGGAGCAATCCCACATACACCTTCTTCAATACTGTTCCATAAAGCATTTACATCATTTCCAATTGGAGAAATAACTCCTAAACCTGTTATTACAACTCTGCGCATAATTCCTCCTACATTACCATTCCACCATCAACATGAATTGTCTGGCCCGTTACATATTTAAATGCCTCACCGGCCAAAGCAACGCATACATTCGCCACGTCTTCTGGTTTCCCAAATTGTCTTAATGGAATTTGTTCCATCATCTTAGCTCTATCTTTATCCGCTAATTTCGAAGTCATGTCTGTTTCAATAAATCCAGGAGCAATTGCATTTACTCGTATATGACGAAGTGCTAATTCTCGAGCTGCAGATTTTGTCAAACCAAGTACACCTGCCTTGCTAGAAGCATAATTAACCTGTCCGGCATTGCCCATGATACCAACAACACTTGACATATTGATGATCGAACCACTTCTTTGTTTCATCATGATTCTTGAAACATGCTTGATACAGTTAAAAGTTCCTTCTAAATTCACGGCAATAACTTTATGAAAATCTTCATAAGACATTCTTAACATCAAACCATCTTTATTTATGCCTGAATTATTTACTAAAACATCAATTCTTTCAAACGTTTCAATCGTTTTATCTACCATTACTTTTACTTGACTTTCATCAGATACGTCTGCTTGAACAACAAGTGTTTTTACACCTAATGCTGCAATTTCCTTTTGCGTATTTAAGGCCGCTTCTTTAGAACCGTTGTAGTTAATGACGATGTTATAGCCTTCTTTGGCAAAAGCTAATGCAGTTGCTTTTCCTATCCCTTTTGCTGCGCCTGTAATTAGTGCCACTTTATTTACTTGTTCCATGATTGCAGCATCCTTTCTACATCTTCCATTGTATTGATTGTAAATACATTTACATTGCGATTAATCTTGCGAACAAAACCCGTCAGTGTTTTTCCTGGACCAATTTCAACAAATGTATCGATACCATCCTTTATCATATTTTGAATCGTTTGTTCAAAATAAACACTTTGACAAATTTGTTGCTTCATAATTTTTATTAAATCTTCGATTGTTTCATATTTATGAACCATGCCATCCACATTGTGATACACAGGAAGAGATGGAAAAGATAACGAACTTGCCTTCAAGACTTCTTCAAGTTGATTACTAGCAGAAACTAATAAAGAAGAATGGAAAGCTCCACTGACACTTAAAGGTAAGACTCTTCGTGCCCCTTTTTCCTGTAACATTGGTGTGGCCATTTCCAAGGCTTCGTTTTGCCCGGTTACAACGATCTGACCTGGGCAATTGTAATTTGCAACTTCAAGGATCAAACCATGACTTCTAACTTTGTTACATACTTCCTGAATTGCATCTGCATCCAAACCTAAAACGGCACACATCCCTGTTGTTCCTTTTGGCAATGCATTGGCCATCAAGATACCTCTTTGACGCACGATATCAATTGTAGTTTGTGGATCAATAGAACCTGCGCAACATAAAGCACTATATTCTCCTAAGGAAAGACCGGCACATGCATCTGGCTTTATACCTTTTGATTTCAATCCTTCTAAGATCATCAAAGAAACTGCCACAATGGAACTTTGAGCATATGCAGTATCATCTAAAGTTTTCTGTGGGCCTTCAAAACAAAGCTTTTTTATGTCGTAATCACAATGTAGGTCATCCATTAATTCTTTGCTTAAAGGACAATGGTCATAAAAATCCTTTCCCATACCTACGATCTGTGAGCCTTGTCCCGCAAATAGAAATGCTGTTTTCATCTTTATTCCATCTCTCCTTTTAATTGGTTGATCAATGTATGCACATCGATGATTTCATGAATCTTTTCAGCGCTTGTCCCACAAAAGAACAAGCCATTTTCCATATCTCCTTTAACTGCTCGAATCAAAGCTCGTGTTATGCAGTAAGGCGTAGAGCATGGAGTACATGGAAGCATACAAGCCAAACAATTTGAAACACTTTGATTTGGCTTTGTTTCTATCCTTTCAACAAAGTCATTTTTAATGGCCCTTCCCGGAAATCCAGCAGGACTTTTTACATAGACGATGTCTTCTTTTTTTGCCTTTAAGATCATCTGTTTAAAATTGTCATGCGCATCACATTCTTTTGTAGCAATAAAGCGAGTGGCCATTTGTACGCCCGAAGCCCCTTGGTCAATGTAGTTTTGGATATCTTCATTTGTAAAAACACCGCCAGCAACAAAAACCGGGACTTTTTTATTATATTTCTTTTCATACGGAACCAATTCCTCCAAAACTTCTCTCAAGATTTGTTCTAAAGATTGAAAAGTTCCTTCTTCTAAATCTTTTTTCTTGAACCCCAAATGTCCACCTGCTTTTTGACCTTCAATAACAATAAAGTCAGGAATTGTACCATAATGTTTATCCCATGCTCGACATAATAATCGGCATGCCTTAGCACTTGATACAATTGGGGCCAATAGAATCT
>CAMJQJ010000001.1 GCA_946408025.1 uncultured Faecalitalea sp. | reverse complement strand
TTGAATCATTGAGCTTCTCTGCGATCAGTATGAATGAAATGGGGAAATAATAATATGCAAGAAAACGCAATTATTTTATCAAATATAGAAATTGCTAAAGATATTTGGCGAATGGAAATCAAGACCACGTTTGCCCAAAAGGCAAAACCAGGCCAATTTATTGAAATTAGTGTTCCAGGTTTTTATCTTCGTAGACCAATATCTATCTGTGAAATCAAAGAAAAAGAAGATATACTTGTAATTATTTATAAAGTATTAGGTCAAGGAACTGAAAAAATGACTGAATTATCTTCAGGGGATTCATTAGATGTATTTGGGCCACTTGGAAATGGTTTTCCAATTGAAGATATAGATAAAGTTCTTTTGGTTGGTGGCGGGGTAGGTGTTCCACCTCTTTATGAAACAGCTAAACAATATCGTTTAAAAGGAACACAAGTTGATGTTGTATTGGGTTTTAATGACAAAGATGCAATCTTTTATAAAGAAGAGTTTGAACAACTTGGATGTAATGTAGAAATTGCAACGATGGATGGAAGTTTTGGAACAAAGGGAACTGTAATTGATGCGATCAAAGCTAATAACATTAACACAGATTTCATTAGTGCATGTGGTCCTTTGATGATGTTAAAAGCTTTAGATGCTACTTACTCAAAAGGATATATCTCTTTAGAAGCACGAATGGCATGTGGGTTAGGTGCATGCATGGGATGTGTTGTAAAAGACAAAGACGGAAATTCTTTACGAGTTTGTAAAGATGGGCCTGTTTTTGAAGTTGGAAAGGTGGCACTATAATGGATATTTCTGTTAAATTACCAGGATTAAATTTAAAAAACCCTATTATTCCTGCTAGTGGTTGTTTTGGATTTGGTCGTGAATATGCTGAACTATATGATCTTAGTGTTTTAGGTGGAATCGCAATTAAAAGTGCAACACCACAGGAACGCTTTGGGAATCCAACTCCACGAATTGCCGAAACACCAAGTGGTATGTTAAATGCGATTGGATTACAAAATAAAGGTGTGGAAGCAATTAAAGAGAAAGAACTACCATTCTTAGCTCAATTTAATACAGAGATTATTGCCAATGTAGCCGGAGCTACAGAAGAAGATTATGTAAAAGTTATAGAATCTTTAAATGATAGTGAGGTTGTTAAAGCATTTGAGCTAAATATCTCTTGTCCGAATGTTAAACATGGAGGGATTGGCTTAGGTACAAAGCCTGAGCTGGCAGCTCATGTTACAAAGCTTGCAAAAGCGGCAGCAAAAAAGCCCGTATATGTAAAATTATCACCAAATGTTACAGATATTGTTGAAATTGCTAAAGCAGTAGAAGAAGCGGGAGCGGATGGCTTAGTGCTGATCAACACTTTAATGGGAATGCGTATTGATCTTAAAACGGGTAAACCATTACTTGCCAATATTACTGGTGGTTTATCAGGGCCTGCAATAAAACCAGTAGCAATTCGTATGGTATATCAAGTTGCGCAAGCTGTTAATATTCCAATTATTGGTGTTGGAGGTATTACTAGTGCGGAAGATGTACTTGAATTTTTAAATGCAGGTGCTAGTGCAGTTGAAGTAGGAGCACAAAATTTTATTGATCCTTATATCTGTCCGAAAATTATTGAAAATTTACCAAAGGTATTGAAAAAATATGGATATAATAATATTAGCGAAGCTATAGGAAGGAGTTTTAAATAATGTCACGTACTATTGTAGCGTTGGATTTTTCCAGCAAAGAAGAAGTAGTAAATTTCTTAAACAAATTTGACAAACCTATTTATGTAAAAATTGGTATGGAGTTAACTTATGCATGCGGTTTGGATATCATACAAACTGTAAAAGCAATGGGACACCACATTTTCTTGGACTTAAAATTACATGACATTCCAAACACAGTAAAGGGCGGAATGAAAAACCTTGCAAATTTAGGTGTAGACATCGTTAATGTTCATTGTGCAGGTGGAATCGCAATGATGAAAGCAGCTGTAGAAGGACTTGAAATTGGAGCAAACGGGAATAAACGACCATTATGTATTGGAGTTACTCAGTTAACTTCAACTTCTAAAGAGATGATGAATGATGAATTGGGAATTCCTGGAGAAGTAATGGATAGTGTAATTAAATACGCTAAAAACGCGAAAGCTGCAGGATTGGATGGAGTTGTATGTTCTGTTCATGAAGCAAAAGCAATCCATGAAGCTTGTGGAAATGATTTTTTAACAGTTACTCCAGGCATTCGTTTAGCATCTGATTCTAAAGATGATCAAAAACGTGTCGCAACACCAGATTATGCAAACGAACAAGGCTGTGACTATATTGTTGTCGGACGTTCGATCACTAAGAGTGAAGATCCAGTTAAAACTTATGATTTAATTGAAGGTATGATGAAGTAAAAAAAGATCCTATGGATCTTTTTTAATGAGTAAGATTATAGCGAGAAGATAGTAATATATAGATTTGTATTTTCCTATTTTTAAATTTTATATACCCAAAAAGGCCTATGTGTGCTAAAATCCTTTTAGGTGAAAGGGGTTACAAAAGGGTAAAAATATGGAAAGATGCGCAGGTGTATTGTGTCCTATGTTTTCAGTACCGGCAAATCAAGGAATAGGGGATTTAGGACAAAAAACGGTAAGAATGATTGATTGTATTGCGGATGCAGGTTATCACGTTTGGCAAATATTGCCCTTACAGGCAAAAGGAAAAAACCATTCTCCCTACCACGCTCTTTCAAGTTTTGCGGGTGATCCCATTTATATAAACTTAGACAGACTTTGCGAGATGGGACTGTTAACACAAAGTTCTATAACCAATTGTAATAAATTTAAAGATAGAGTAGATTATGAAACGGTTAGAGTATTTAAGAGTGAATACTTTAGACGAGCATTTAGAGCTTTTAAGAAAAATTATGAGTCTTTTAAAGATGATTTTGAGTATTTTGAAAAAACTGCCTTCTGGTTAGAAGACTGGGCGGTTTATCAGTTGTTTAGATCATTAAATGATGAGAGGCCTTGGATCGAATGGGATTCGAAATATCGAAATTACCCGTTATATAAAGAAGTGGATCTTTCTGAATATAAAGATGAAATATTTTATTCGAAATTTCTACAATTTATATTTTATAAACAATTTGATGATATTGTGATGTACGCACATGCACGAGAAATCACGTTAATTTCAGATGTCGCTTTCGTGAACTATGATAGTGCGGATGTATGGGCAAATCGATTCGATTTTCTCTTAGATGAAAATGGGAATCCTAAGGCTCTAAATAATCAGGCATATCATATGCCGATTCATGATTTTAAAAGTCAATTGATTGATGGATTTAGCTTTTGGAAAAAAAGAATTCGCTGGCTTAGCCGATGTTTTGATATTGCCAAGATAGACTACTATACAATCATCAGTGATTATTTAAAAATTGATGAACTGGTCGATCTTGAAGAATTTAAAGATTTGATACAGTCGTTATTGATCATGGTCAAACATGAATTTCCTAGTTTTCATTTAATTGTTGAAGGTTTAGAGAAGATATGTGATGATCTTGAGATTGGAATGACAAACGTTGATGTGCTTTTAGATAGGATGAAAGTAAAAGAACTTAAAAAGAACATAAGAAAAGATTCGGTACTGTATACTAGCACGCAAAATCATGAAACGGTTAATCAGGCTTATTATGGATATGACAATAATCATCGAATCAGTTTAAGGCGTTTTTTGAAGAAACAAGGTTATACAGAGCGTAATTTCAATGATATGATTTGTCATTTTGCCTTAGATTCAGCGGCCGATATATGTATTCTTCCTATATGGGATATTTGTGGGTATAAAGAGGAAGCTAGATTGAATAACCCAATGGTAGAAGATTTAATGAACTGGACTTGGAAGTTAAAAGATTTCAAAATCTTTCCTAAGGATTTAATGAAAACAAAAGAATGGATACAGAAAGCAGGAAGATGATATTCCTGTTTTTTTATATGGGGAACTCATAGTGCAAGTTTTAACAAAAAAAGTGGAGAACTTACTCTCCACCAAGTTTGCTGGCAATAAACCAACCTAAAGCGAATGTGATAATACTGATAATCAGGGTGAATATTGAAAAACTAGCCCAATTTGTTTTTAAGAGAATTGCGATTGGACTTGCAACGATCAATCCGATAATTGCGTAATATGCTTGGATTTCCCATTTTGAGAAAATCCATTCAATAAGTTTTGCGATCAAGAAAATTCCAAGAACGACACCAATACCAAAAGGTACCAAAACAAGGAAACAATCGATTAGACTGCCGATATTGAAAGAAGTTAAGGCATCTACAGTTCGGTTGATGTAGGCAAGTATTGTTTCATAATATCCTAATAACATTAGCATCATACTTCCACTAACACCTGGTATGACCATTGTTGCGGCAGCTATGATTCCAACACCTAATAATTTAATAAGCTCAATAGGATTAAGACTTATCGTAGTAGCAACGCCTTCGTTTTCGCCTAGGACAGCCATTAAGATAACAATAATGAAAAAAATTAAAAATGGAATCACATTTCCTATTTTTGTTGGCTTAGATCCTTTTACTTTTTCTAGAATAAAAGGAAGGCTTCCGGCAATGAGGCCGCAGAAAGCAAAATTCGTTGGGATTGGATGGAATTCTAAAAGATATTCAAATAATCTTGAAAGAATGACAATTGCCAATCCAGCACCTACAAAAATAGGAATTAACAGTTTCAAGCTTTCTTTTAATTCTGATTTAATGTGTGTAATTGAATGTATAAGTTTATCATATAATCCCATTGCGACCATCATGGTTCCACCGCTGACTCCAGGGATTATGTTAGCAATTCCGACTACCATACCTTGTAGAATTGATTTTATCATATTAATTTTCTCCTTTGCACGTTCAAAAATATAACATATATAGAGCTTAGTGTAAAATTATTTAATGTTTTTATAATTGTGTATTGAATCTTTCTGCGTTTTATGTATAATTGTCTTGTGTTTTCTTAAATAAATTTTAAGTTTAGTAAAAGTAAACAAAAAGGAGGGGATGCCGTGCAAATAGGAGCAAAGATTAAAGCGTTGAGGATTGCCAATGATCTAACATTGGAAGAATTGGCTTCAAGATCTGAATTGACCAAAGGATTTTTATCTCAATTAGAAAGAGATTTGACAAGTCCAAGCATTTCAACTTTGGAGGATATCCTAGAGGCTTTAGGGACAAATTTATCGGAATTTTTTGCTGCTGAACCAGAAGAACAAATCGTATTTCATCAAGCTGATTTTTTTATTGATGAAGGGGAAGATCATACGATCGAATGGATCATTCCCAATGCACAAAAAAATGCGATGGAACCTATTTTGTTGACGATAAACCCGCTTAAAAAATCGCGAACGATAAAAAGCCACGAAGGTGAGGAGTTTGGCTATGTCTTAAAAGGGAATATCGTACTTGTCATGGGTAAGAAACGATATAAGGTCAAAGCTAAGGAAACATTCTATATTTCAGGAAGGGATTCACATTATTTGTATAATCCGTCCAACACACCAGCTAAGGTGTTATGGGTTTCAACACCACCAAGATTTTAAACGTTAGAAAGGGATATGATTATGGAGATGGAAAAAAAGAAAATTATTCAGTTTAAGAATATCGTTAAAGATTTTGATGGACAGATCGTTTTAAAAGGGATTGATCTGGATATTTACGAAAATGAATTCGTTACTCTATTAGGTCCTAGTGGTTGTGGAAAGACAACTTTATTAAGAATACTAGGCGGTTTTATTGAGCCTACTGAAGGACACGTGATCTTTGATGGGCAGGACATTGCTAAAATGCCACCATATAAGCGTGAGCTAAATACAGTATTCCAAAAATATGCACTATTTCCTCACATGAACGTATATGACAATATTGCTTTTGGTTTAAAAATCAAAAAAATGTCAAAAGACGTTATTGAACAAAAAGTTATGAAAATGTTAAAGCTTATAGGGCTTGAAGGATATGAAAAGAAAGACGTAACCTTGTTATCTGGTGGTCAGCAGCAACGTGTGGCGATTGCTCGTGCTTTAGTTAATGAACCCAATGTCTTGCTATTGGATGAACCATTAGGAGCTTTGGATCTTAAATTACGTAAAGAAATGCAATATGAATTAAAACGTATTCAGCAGGAAGTAGGGATCACTTTTATTTTCGTTACACATGATCAGGAAGAAGCACTAACGATGTCTGATAAGATCGTTATCATGAAAGATGGTGAAATCCAACAAGTGGGAACACCTGAAGATATTTATAATGAACCTGTAAACCGTTATGTAGCTAATTTCATAGGAGAAAGTAATATTATTCCGGCTCGTATGATCGAGGATAAGAAAGTACGTTTTGACGATATTACGTTTGATTGTGTAGATGTAGGTTTTAAACCAAATGAATTAGTAGATGTTGTTATTCGTCCTGAGGATATTGATATTGTTGAGGAAGCAAAAGGCAAAATGACAGGAACTGTTGAGAGCGTGCTTTTTAAAGGTGTTCATTATGAAGTAATGGTTGAAACGGTACCTGGTACACACGTAACAGTGAATATGCACATTACAAAAAATCATGATATTACTAGTGAGGATGGTAAGGTCAAGATCAGTGCTAATGACTTCTATTTAGATATTGAAGATATGAAAGATATTGATGATAAAGAAATCATTGCTCGTGCGGATGCACAGGCATGGAATCCTGAAACAGATGAATACTTCTCTATCAATAACATTGAAACAGATCTAAAACCTGAAATAGGTGAATATACGGTTACATTCTCAACTCAGTCGAATACATCAATTACACGTAAGATTTGGGTAATTGACCAGCATATTGTTGAAAATAAAAAAGCTAACGAAGCAGTAAGTGCATTTAACTTCTTTAAAACTGCCGATGAAATAAAAGAATCTTTGGCACTGGATACTGATTTAAAACTTTGGGCAAATGCACAGGGCTGGAAATTGGATAATGAAGATGAGGCTGTAGATATTAGTGTTGATTATGATTTTGATGTGGATAATCTAAAAGAAGGAATCTATAAAGTAACATTCTGGACGACAGGACGTGAATTTAAGATCCATACAACAGATTATGTAGAAGAAGGTGCAGAAATCGGACTGACTTTCTATCCTGAAGATATCCATGTAATGGAGAAGATGGGATACTAATGCGTAATTTTAAACAATTAGCGTGGCCTTATATTGTCTGGTGTGCAATTATGTTATTGCTTCCGATGCTGCTTATCTTCGCTTATTCTGTGATGGAGCAGGGCAATGAAATTGTACATTTTCAGCTAACGTTTGATAATTATATTCGTTTCTTTACGGATCCAGACTTTTTATTGATATTGTGGCGTTCTTTGGCTATCGCAATCAAAACGACTATTATTTGTTTGATTTTAGGGTATCCGATTGCTTATTTTATTGCCAACCGATCTGATAAAGTACGTAATATTCTTGTTTTATGTATAACTTTGCCAATGTGGATCAATATGTTAGTAAGAACTTATGCATGGATCGGGTTGTTATCAAGCGATGGCATCATTTCATATATCCTAGGGATCTTTGGTTTTGGGGATCAGGAACTATTGTATACTGAAACAGCTGTTTTAATTGGTATGGTTTATAACTTTTTGCCATTCATGATCCTTCAGATCAATACGGCTTTGTGTAAAATGGATAAATCTTTGTTGGAAGCTAGCGCAGATCTAGGTGCTAACAAAGTTCAAACATTTTTGCGTGTTGTTTTCCCACTTTCACTATCTGGAGTGGTAAGTGGTATTACTTTGGTTTTCTTGCCTGCAGTAAGTTCTTTCTTTATTCCAAAATTATTGGGTGGAGGACAGTTCTTCTTGATTGGTAACGTTATTGAAAATCAATTTATTACCGTGGGAGAATGGAATTTTGGTTCGGCTATATCAATGATCATGGCAGCTGTCATGATGTTGTTGATGATGTTAGTTCGAAAAGTTGATGCGAAATCAGGTAAGGAGGACTAACATGAAAAAAGAGAGAAATATTTTTGGTAAGATCTTAATGGTCTTGACGATTGTTTTCTTCTATATGCCAATCATATTTATGGTTGTTTTCTCATTTAATGAAAGCAAGTCTTTAACTCATTTTACAGGTTTTTCGCTTCGTTGGTATGAAGCTATGTTGAAAAACCATGGTATGATGGAATCCTTATATGTGACTATAATTATTGCGTTGTTAGCTACTATCGTTTCTACTTTTGTGGGTACGATCACAGCTATCGGTCTATCAAAATCGAAAAAAGTAATACGAAACCTTGTAACACAAATCAATGATTTTCCGATGATGAATCCAGAAATAGTGACTGCGATCGGTTTGATGTTATTGTTTATTACTTTTAAAATTGAAAGAGGCTTTGTTACATTATTATTGGCGCATATTGCGTTTTGTATACCATATGTAATGTTGTCTGTTATGCCAAAGATTCGATCTTTGGATCCTAATCTTGCAGATGCGGCAATGGATTTGGGGGCAACTCCTTGGCAGGCATTATCAAAAGTAATCGTTCCTCAAATTATGCCAGGAATCGTATCAGGAGCTTTGATTGCTTTCACAATGTCATTTGATGATTTTATCATTTCTTACTTTTCAACGGGTGGAGGAGTTAAAAACTTAAGCATCATGGTTTATACGATGTCTAAACGTGTAAATCCTAGTATTAATGCGATTTCTACATTGGTTGTAGTTTTGATTACCATTGTTTTAGTTTTGGTAAATGTTGTTCCAATGATTCAAAAAAGAACACCAGAGAAAACTTCTAAAAATCCTTGGAAGAAGTGTGTTGTTGGCGTATTAGTGGTTGTATTGGCATTTTTTGGATTTACTAGATTTGGTTCATCTATACAGAATAAACCATATGAAGGGCAAACACTTCACATTTACAACTGGGGAGAATATACTGGTGAAGAAGTGCTAGGTATGTTTGAAGAGATGACTGGTGCCAAAGTTGTGATGGATAATTTTGATTCAAATGAGCAGATGTATATTAAAGTAGCTAATGGCGAATCATATGATATTTTGGTTCCTAGTGATTATATGATTCAGCGTTTGATTCAAGAAGATATGTTGCAGAAGTTGGATAAATCTAAAATTCAAAGTGGCTTAGATCAATTGAATCCAGATGTGCTAGGATTGCCTTATGATCCAAACAATGATTATTCGGTTCCTTATTTCTGGGGGACAGTTGGCATTGTGTATGATAAAACAAAGGTTAGTTTAGAGGATCTTAAAAAAGATGGATTCGGTATTTTCTTAGATGAAAAATATAGAGGAGATATCTATCTATATGATTCTGAAAGAGATTCATTCATGATGGCTTTAAAGGATCTTGGCTATTCAATGAACACTTCTAATGAACAAGAATTGCAAGCAGCTTATGATTGGCTGGTTCAATCGGTTCAGACAATGGAACCTGAGATAGTAACGGATGAAATTATAGATAACATGGCTCAAGGTAGAAAAGCTCTTGGTTTGGTATATTCAGGAGATGCAGCTTATATCATGAGCGAGAATGAGAATATGGGATATTATATGCCGGAATCAGGAACGAACTTGTGGTCAGATGCAATGGTCATTCCAAAAAATGCAAAAAATGTGGATTTAGCGCATGAATTCATAAACTTTATGTGTACTTATGAGGCTGCTATGGATAATTCAAGTTATGTTGGTTATACATCACCAAATTTAGAAGTTATGGATGAGTTAAGTTCTGAAGGTGGGGATTATGATGGTATCAACGCTTATGTTCCTAGAACAGGATATGAAAAAGATGAAGTCTTTGAGTACAACGAAGTATCTAGAAAAATAATTTCAGATTTATGGTCACGAGTTAAAGTTGTTGCGAGCAATGCAGAATAAGAGTATCAAACGATACTCTTATTTTTTATGTTAGAAGAATTTTTTATTTTTAAGGATGATAAAAGTAATTGTTGTGATAGTCAAAGATAAAAGAATCACAAACAAGTAGCCAAAATACCAATCTAATTCTGGCATGTTGTCAAAATTCATTCCATACCATCCTACAATAAGCATTGCAGGAGTGAATAAAATTGTGACAGAAGTTAAGATTTTCATGGTGTGATTTTCACGCAAGTTAATTTGAGATTCATATACCTCATTGATTTGCATTGAATATTCTCGTAATTCGCGAAGGTATTCACATAGTCTTTTGCTTTGTTCAAAAAAACGTGTTAGAGCAAAAAGCGTTCCTTTATTAAAAATATTGATATGGTTTTCAAGAAGCTTATCACAAAAATCTTCTAATTGTAGATAGTGGCGATATGAATGACGAATTTGAAATCGAATTTCAGAGTAAGAGCGTCCAAAAGTATCCAGCTTATTATCAAGTGCGCAATCTTCAAGGTCATCTAGTCTTTCCTCGATTTTAGAAATAAGATCATAGTCTTTTTCATGTGTTTTTTCTAGTAGTTTGGTGAAAAAATCAAAGGGACTTGAGCTGATATTTAGTAATTCATGATAATGATCAAAAGTTAAAGAATTGATGATTAAAAGACAATAGGTTTTAGATAATATAAATTGAATTTCGATATGTGTTTGATTTAAATTCGTTAAGTTCTCGAAATGTCCTGAAATATATTCTGTATGATTTTCTGCATAGCATTTGCTTTTTTTTGTGTCTTTTTCCCATTTTTTAGGTAATATCTTTTTCAAAAGCTGGTTTTCGTTAAAGTCCTCTTTATCGCAAATAATTAAATAAGAATTGTTATTTTTAATTGCTTGATCTAATGAAACTTCAGATATCTTATCTATCCATTGATAACAATGCATAAGTGCCTCCTATATTGTTAATAATATTTTCCTCGATTACAAAGTTAAAAGCAAGAATACTTTTATTAGAAAATTATTAATGCTTATAATAAGTATTTTAATAAATAGAGGAATATTTAGGAGTTTTTTTATCAAAAATATTAATATGTAACAGGTAATATTAATGATAGACTTTATTTTGGTTCTAAAGAATTTAATTGCACAATAAAAATGATTAAAAATATTAAATAGTATTATCAATAAAACTGATTAGAATTTCAGTAAATTCTTTATAATTGTTTGCAAGACATAATCTTTTTACATTTTCAGGTTCACTTAAAATCATTGTGATAGGTTCATATATCTTGTTAAATATGTATCTTTCATCTTGGTTGAAGCACATCATTAAAACCAAACTTATGTGTTTGTTGTCCCATTCAACATAAGCGGGTGGTTGGCAAATCATTACTGCCATTCCTGTTTTCTTTGCGTTCATTTTTAGAGTATGAGGAATAGCAAAGTTTCCAAAAGCGGTTGAGGAAAGCTTTTCTCTTTCTAAAATTTCTTTCTCATAATCTTCATGAACATATCCAAGGGCTTGGAATTTATTTACCATACTTTTGATACATGCTTTTTGTCCAATTGATTTTTTTGTGGTTGAAAATAAGGACTCGCTCATTACTAAATTTAAGTTATCTCTAAATTCTTTTTTCTTTTTTTCAAGTTGTATTTCTTTTATTTTTGTTTGAAGGTTATAGATATCAGATTGATTTAAAATAAAGCTAATTTTTACATAAGGTATATCACATGGATAAGATAAAGGCATAAGGGTTATGATCAGATCAACATCTTTTGATTTTTCTAGTAATGATTCACTTGTAAGAATGTTTGTAAGTATCAATGAATCTTCAAAATTTTGGGTGATTTTCTCACTGATTGTGGTATTCATACCATAATAATCTGGATAATATAATATAGCTTTTACTTTAGAGGTTAATTCTTTTTGTGCTTCTAAAGCGCTACCTAAATGAAAAGCGATATAAGCAATTTCATCATCATTGATGTTGACCCCGGTTTTTTCACAGATTTTTTTTGCTAAGGAAACACTAATATCATAAATTAGGGGGCATGATAATTTTATACTCTCTGTTAATGGATTCTTATTGAAGTAGTCATTCTGCGAACGAA
The DNA here is from genome assembly GCA_946408025.1 of uncultured Faecalitalea sp. Lineage (GTDB taxonomy): Bacteria > Bacillota_I > Bacilli_A > Erysipelotrichales > Erysipelotrichaceae > Faecalitalea. The sequence continues at coordinate 55,747 of CAMJQJ010000001.1, read as the reverse complement.
TGATTAAATTTTTTATATGTAGAGCAAAACGTACATAAAATTCTTTCTCACTTAAATCAATCAGATAGTATGTTTTAATTTCATTTATTAAGTTATTTACAAGATCCAAGCAATCAGGACCGACAAAATTGATTATGTTAGTTTCGTTAATATTGTTGTAGTCTATAGTTGTTGCTCGAGAAACTATTAATAAACTTAATTCATAAATTTCGGACTCACAATATTTAATATTAAATTTATTTTCAAGTAATCGAACTAAATCAAGAGCCATGTTGTATTCATGTAGAGGAACATTAGAATAAAAACTAATGTTCTCTTTGTTTACGTTGTTATTTCGAATTCTATCAACTGCAATAGTTACATGAACGACAAGATTCATTAAAGAGTAATAATTAATAAAATAATGATATTGTTCAAATATTTTCAGAATGGAAGTTTTAATAAAATTGATGTCAATATTACTAAAAGAGCTTTGTAAAAAATCGATATTAACAAAATTAACATTACTTTCTTTGTAAAGTGTGGAAGAAAGTAATTTTCTTTTATTTTTTTCTAATCCAGTACACTTAATTTTATTGTTTTCGATTTTTATTTCTAAATCATATTTTTTTATGATTTTCTTAACTTTATTCAATTCTAGTTTAAGTGTCGAATAGGATATACATAACTCCTCACATAAATCAAAAATATCTAGAATTTGTTTATTTTCATTATGATGAATTAAATGTGTGATAATATAATTCACTCGTTCTTTAGAAGTTTGGGGAATTTGTATTTTCTGATTAGACAGAAACAACATTGCTTTAGTTTTGTTTTCGGAAGGGATATAGTAACCATCTTTTGAAGATGAAATAATATTATCTTGCTGTTCATTGATTTGTTTAATGTGTGATTTTATGGTTCGCACAGATACTTCTAGGTACTCTGATAAAGTTGTAGATGTTACAGTTTCTTTATTTAAAATTGTATGAATAATATCTTTATCAATTTCTTTCATATGTATATACCTTGGTTAAAATGTCTATCTAGAGAATTATTATACTAAAGATAAATGTAAAAATCGAATAATTAATTGCACCTTTCTAGTGCAATTAATTATCTGCACTGAATAGGTGCAAATCTTAAGTAGAATAAGTACATATTATAAACCATAATAATGTTGTAAACGCGTTACAAATTTATTAAAAGACGAGAAGGAGAGAAAATTTTATGAAAAAATTGAACGTTCTATTAGTTTGTGGTTCTGGTGCTAGTTCTGGTTTTATGGCAGCTAACATGAGAAAAGCAGCTTCAAAAGCAGGTTTAGAAATGGATATTAAAGCACGTAGTGAATCTGAAATTGATAACTACATTGATGAGATTGATGCTCTAATGGTAGGACCTCATTTGGCTTATATTTTGGATGATATTGATGAATATACACAGGGATATGATGTTAAGGTAATCTTGATGAAACCTGAATATTATTCTTCATTAAATGGTGAAAAAGCAATCGAGCATCTAATGCAGGAAATGAACAAATAATTACAAATTAAACAAAGGAGAGAAAAATCGATGAAAAAGATAATGAATTGGTTGGAAACCGGATTTGCTCCAAAAATGAATAAATTTGCAAATAATCCGTGGATTTCTTCTATTAAGGATACTGTTAATCAAATTATGCCTTTAATCTTCTTGGGTAGTTTCTTCTGTGTGTTAACTTTACCTTCAGCAATTAAAGGGTTAGAGTGGTTTTCAAATTTCTGGACACCATTTGGTTGGACGATGAGTGTTGTCAGTATTATGATGGCTTTTTTGTTACCTATGAACTTAATGGATAAGTTTAGATTACGTAAAAATCGAAACTGTGCTGCTATTGCTGGGTTGATTTTGTACGGTATGACAATAACACCACAACTTGTTGCTGATGGGGCAATCGGGTTTAGCCATGATGCATTTGGAACAAGTGGAATGTTTATTTCTATGATAACTGGATGTATTGTTGGTTTAGTGTTTAAAGTGATTGGTAAAATGTCATTCTTTAAAGAGGACAGTGCTTTACCTGACTTTGTGCGTCAATGGTTTGATCAAATGTTACCAATTGGAATAATTGTTCTAGGTGGTTGGTTAATAATTGATATCTTACATTTTGATTTATATATTGCGATTCAAACTATTTTTAAACCATTGGGTGATGTGTATTCTACAATTTGGGGATTTACACTGGGAAATTTATTGGTAATGTTACTATATTCAATGGGTATTTCTGGATGGATTTTAGCACCAATTCAAACACCTATACTTTTAGCTAATATTGAATCAAATATAACTCAAGGAACAAACTTTTTTGCAACATCTAGTTGGGATTATGCTTATTTAAAAATAGGTGGTCTTGCTTGTACTTTAAGCCTTGTTTTATTCATGGTTTTCTTGGCTAAATCAAATAAAATGAAAGCTTTAGGTCGTGCGACAATTGTTCCTTCAATTTTTAATATCAATGAACCAATTGTGTTTGGTGCAATTGTGTTCAATCCATTATTGATGGTACCAATGTGGATCAATGCAATTGTTGCACCAGTGTTAGCTTGGTTATTAACAGTTGTTATTCCATTTGGTAAAATTCCGGATATTTTATACCAACTATGGTACATTCCTTATCCAATAACTACATGGTTAGCTACAGGTGGGAGCTTCAGTTCTGTAATAGTTATGTTAATTGTATTTGTTGTGACGGGACTGATTTGGTATCCATTCTTTAGAATCTATGATAAACAATGTCTAAAAGAAGAGGAAGAGAATGAGTAATCATCTTTCTCTTACTTCTTTTTTATCAAAATGCATTTTGGGTTTTCTTGCCACACTCTTGATGGGAACAGCTATTTCACTGTTTTTAGCTTGTAATCTTGGTTCGGATCCCATTACTGTTTTTCTGGATGGGTTTCATAAAAAAACAGGCGTTAGTGTTGGTGTAACAGACCAGTTTTTGAATTTAATTTTGTTAGTTATTGGTTATGTTGTTAATCGAAAAGCAATTGGTATTCAATCAGTAATTAACGTTTTTGTGTTGGGTGTTTGTATAGATGTCCCCACCCATTTTATTAAATATTTAAATTTAGAAGAATTAAGTATTTTTATTCGATTAATTGTTATATTATTTGCACAGGCATGTTTTGGATTAAGTTTTGCATGGATGCAAACATTTGAAAATGGTATGAATCCTATGGATGCAATATTTTTTAGAATAATAAAAAAATTTCACTGTAAATATATGACAATTCGAATTATTTATGATGGAATATATTTAATAATAGGATTTCTTCTAGGTGGAATCGTTGGAGTCGGAACAATACTATCTATTACAACAAATGGATTTTTTACAGAAAAAGCAAAACAAGTGATTGAGTTGCTTCAAGATGGAGGTTTGAAAATATGGATGAAAAAACAGTTCAGTCAGCAATGACTATTATTCTTAATGCAGGAGATGCCCGTGTTGCTTGTAAAAAAGCGTTAGATGCTATTGCAAAATCAGATTTTGAGAGTGCCGAAACTTATATGAAAGAGGCACATCAAAAAATTACTGAAGCGCATAAGGTACAAACTGATGCAATTCAAGAAGAAACTCGAGGTGAAAAAAGTGAATATTCACTTTTGTTTGCTCATGCACAAGATACTTTAATGACGATTTATAGCGAAATTAATATAGCAAAGCAAATGATTAGAATCTTCAAATCATACGAAGAACGACTTGAAAAACTTGAAAAAACATTAGGTTAAGTTTTATGAATAAAAGTAGTTATAAAATGTTTCCTGAAAATTTTTTGTGGGGAGGAGCTTTTGCTGCAAATCAATTTGAGGGGGCATGGAATGAAGATGGTAAGGGCATAAGTGTAGCCGATATTCATGTTTATGATTCGAAAATAAATCGTTTAAAAAGTAATACTAAAAATGATGAATTTACAATGCAGGAATTAGCATTCAGAAAAACAGATAAGGATAAATATTATTATCCGAAACGTAAAGGTATAAATTTTTATCATACTTATAAAGAAGATTTAAAATATTTAAAAGAAATGGGTTTTAAGACTGTAAGAACATCGATTGCATGGTCCAGAATATTTCCTAATGGAGATGAAGAATCCCCTAATGAAAAAGGTCTTCAATTTTATGATAATTTGTTTGATGAAATGATTCGCGATGGCATGATTCCATTAGTAACGATTTCACATTATGAAATGCCACTTAATTTATCATTGACTGAAAAGGGGTGGCTATCAAAAAATACTTTGATTTATTTTAAAAAATTTGTTGATGTCATCATGGAACGTTATAAAAATAAAGTGAAATATTGGATTACTTTTAACCAGATCAATACAATGTTTGGAGAAGGGTATAATAGTCTTTCTATACCCTATGATTCTGTGGACGATTTCGCATCTGCTAGTTTCCAAGCATTACATAATCAATTTTTGGCAAGTGCTTATGCTAAAAAGAAAATGGATGAGATGAATACCGGCATGAAAATGGGATGTATGGTTTGTAATGGTATTTTATATCCATTTAATTGTGATCCTAAGGAAATTATGGCAACATATAAAAAAAATCAGTTGCAATATATGTTCCTTGATGTTCTTTGTAGAGGAAAGTATCCTCGTTCATTAGGACGATATTTTGAAGAAAATCATATTCAACCGTTCATATATACGGAAGATGAACTTAAACTTATCGAAGAAAACACATGTGATTTTCTAACTTTTTCATACTATGGATCGGGGGTATGTTCAAGTGATTTAGAATCGAATCAAAAAAGAGTAAATCCATATATTTCGGCAAATGAATGGGGCTGGGTAAACGATCCAATTGGATTACGATATGTGTTAAACGAATATTATGATCGATATCAACTACCTATTATGATTACAGAAAATGGATCTGGTTTCGATGAAAAACCAAACGAAGAAGGAAAAATTCATGATAATTATAGAATTGAATATTTCCGCGAGCACATTAAGCAGATGAAAGAAGCTATAATGGATGGGGTAGAGTTGATTGCGTATTATCCTTGGGCTCCGATAGATATTGTTAGTTGTACTTCTAGTGAAATGACCAAACGATATGGTTTTGTGTATGTAGATTATGATGATTTTGGAAATGGCACTGGGCAAAGAATTAGAAAAGATTCTTTTTACTGGTATAAACATGTAATTGAAACAAATGGAGAAGAACTAGAGTAGGAGTTATTATATGAAAAATTTACGTAAAGGATTTCCTGAAAATTTTTTGTGGGGAGGAGCTGTTGCTGCTTGCCAAATTGAAGGTGCATATGATGTGGATGGACGTGGATTATCTACATCAGATATACATTTATATGATAAAAACCAAGATAGAGCTCATATCGAAAAAGAAGGCGGAGGAACTCTAAAAGGTATTCAAAATGCAATTGCAGATAAAGAGGGTTATTATCCAAAACGATATGGAATTGATTTCTATCATACATATAAGGATGATTTAAAATATTTTGAAGAAATGGGGTTTAAAGCATTCCGAACAAGCATTTCTTGGTCTAGAATTTTTCCTCAAGGTGATGAAGAAGAACCTAATGAAGCAGGACTAAAATTTTATGATAATTTAATCGACGAAATAATCGCAGATGGTATGGAACCTGTAATTACTATGTCACACTATGACATTCCACTTTATCTTGTCACAGAATATGGAGGATTTGGAAATAAAAAAGTAATTGACTTTTTTGTTAGATATGCAAAAGTGTTGCTTAACCGTTTTAAAGGACGTGTAAAATATTGGATTGTATGCAACCAGGTAAACTTGGTGCCAAATGTACAATTTGGATCTTTGGGTATTTATGATGATCAAGTTGCACCTGAAAAAATGGAAGAATTGATGTATCAAGCGGTTCATAATCAGTTTGTTGCGTGTGCAAAAATTAAAGAAATGGCTAAAGATATTGATCCAGATGCAATTCTAGGTACAATGATTGCTGACGGAACATTATATCCTGCAACATGCAAGCCAGAAGATATTGTTATGACAATGAAGAAAAACCGCATGCAGTATTTCTTTACAGATGTTCAACTTAGAGGAGAATATCCTTTGTATGCACTACAATATTTTCAAGACCGAAACATACATTTAGATATTACTGACGAAGATGAACGATTATTAAAAGAAAACACTTTGGAGTTTTTAGCAATTTCTTATTATTATACGAGAATATGTGACAGTACAAAAAATTCCATGAAGCCTTTTGAAGGTGAACAGAATCCGTATTTAGAGCCTACACCATGGGAGTGGCGCGCAGATCCACTTGGCTTATATAATTCTTTGTCACAATTAACAGATCGTTATGAAGGTATTCCATTGATGATTGCAGAAAATGGACTGGGTGCAATTGATAAAGTTGAAGAAGATGGTAGTATTCATGATGAATATCGTATCGATTATCTACGTAAACATGTTGAACAATTAAAGAAAGCTATTATAGATGGAGCTAATGTTTTTGCTTATCTAAGTTGGGGTCCAATTGATATTGTGTCTTCATCTACCGCAGAAATGAGTAAAAGATATGGATATGTATATGTAGATTTAGATGATTTTGGAAAAGGTTCAGGAAAACGTTTAAAAAAGGATTCTTTCTACTGGTACAAACATGTTATTGAAACAAACGGGGAAGAATTATAAAAATAGAAAGGGAAGCTTGTAATTATTGCTTCTCTTTTCTTGCTGAAAGGAGATATTATGTCAATAAAAATATTAAAAGGAAATATTGTTTATTCTGAAACAAGCAAAAAGTTAAAAACTTGTTATAGATATCTTGTCGTTGATGGTGAGCTTATAGAAGGTGTGTACGAGACATTACCGGAATGTTATCAAGATTATGAAGTAAAAGATTTAGGCGATAGGATAATTATTCCTGGATTATATGATTTGCATCTTCATGCCCCACAATTTCCTTATAGAGGCTTAGGATTGGATATGCAATTGATGGAGTGGCTAGATACTTATGCATTTCCGACAGAAGCAAGATTTTCAGATCTAGAGTTTGCAGAAAAGTATTATGACCGATTTGTACAGGAAATGGCAAAAAATGGTACATGTCGAGCAGTTATTTTCTCAAGTATTCATTCGGAATCTACAAAATTATTAATGAATAAAATGGAACAATATGGAGTAGGTGGTTTTGTAGGAAAGATTAATATGGATATGCTTTGTCCAGATTATTTAAATGAAGGAACTGACAAATCTTTGGAGGATACAGAAAGGTGGATCTTGGAAACGAAAGATAAATATGATTTAGTTAAACCGTGTATTACCCCACGTTTTATACCTACATGCTCAAGTGGTTTATTACAGGGATTAGGTAAACTAGCTAATAAATATAATTTAGCAACACATTCTCATATTTCTGAGGATATTGATGAAATGAAGATTGTTCATGATAGATATCCTGAGTTAGATTCAGATGGAGAGGTCTATGATAAATTTGGTTTATTGACTAATAGGACTGTAATGGCACATTGTATATATCCAACTGCAAATGAAATGGATTTACTGAAGATACGAGGAGTAACTATAGCTCATTGTCCTCAATCGAATGGAAATGTTGCTGCTGGAATACCTCCGATACGAAAAATGTTGAATAAAGGAATCAATATAGGTCTGGGCTCTGATATTTCTGGAGGATATAGTTTGTGTATATTTAGAGCTATGTCGGAAGCGGTATATTTGTCAAAACTTAAATGGCTAGAAAGCAAGAAGAAAGATGATTTTTTGTCCGTTGCTGAAGTGTTTTATATGGCGACAAAAGCAGGTGGGAAATTATTTGGAAACGTAGGTTCTTTTGAAAAAGGATATATTTTTGATGCTTTGGTATTAGATGATTCAAATTTTTATGTTGATCAAGAAAATTTGACGATTGAAGAACGTTTGGAACGTATTATACATCTAGGGGACGATAGAAATATTGTTCAAAGATATGTTTCAGGGAAAAAATATTAATAAATTGGTCATGATTTTAGAGCCCAAAATAAATTTGATATTATTGTGACAAAAATATATATGAAATATAATTGTTATATCATATAGAAGAGGGTTTATTATGAAGGCATTTATTAGTGATTTTGATGGAACCATTTTCTTCCCTGAAAGAGAAGAAAAAATTAGTAGAAATGATGTTTATGCGATAAAAGAATTAAAAAAAGAAAATTTATTTGGTATATGTACGGGAAGGCCGCTTGTAGGTCTTGATCCCCTGTTTGATGTGGGTATTGAATGTGATTTTTATATTTTAACAAATGGAGCTCTTATTCTTGATAGAAATCGTAATCCTTTGTTAAAAGCCACGTTTAAAAAAGAGGATATAATTTCTTTAATCGAGTTGATAAAACCGTATGAATTTGTATTTCAAACGACAGAGGATCTGATAGCTCTAAAGAAGAACGCAATGTTTCCTGTTCCACAGAAATTAGTAGGTGATATTACTCCTTATTTGGATCAAGTCATAGGAATTTCAATAGCAACACCTAGTGAAGAAATTGCCAAAAAATTAAGTGAAGATATTTCAAAACAATATGATTTATCTGCTTTTCCAAATCAATTTTATGTCGATATTATTGATAAAAAATGTTCTAAAGGGAATGCGGTTAACTTTATACGAAATCATTTTTCACTTGAAAAGGTTTTTGCGATTGGAGATTCATATAATGATTTAAGTATGTTAAATGCCGCGGATGTATCGTTTACATTTCAAGAATCATCAGAGGATGTAAAAAGAGTTGCAGATTATGTGGTAAAAAGTTTGTCAGAAGCAGTGGATCAATTTAATGGTAAATAGATATTTGAAACAATAAATTGTATTTAAGTAGTATAAATAAAAAACGAATGGGAAAAATCTCATTCGTTTTTTTATTTTTTATGGCGGCCTCTGTAGGAATCGAACCTACAATTAAATCTTAGGAGGATCTCGTGATATCCATTTCACTAAGAGGCCGTTCTGGCGCACCCGACAGGACTTGAACCTGCAACCGCTTGAATCGGAATCAAGTACTCTATCCAATTGAGCTACGGGCACTTATCTAAAATATTATACCCTAAAATCAAATATTATGGTATAAATAAATATGTTTTATAGAAGAGGAGAAGATTATGGCTAAAAGAATTATTCAAGTAGAAGAAAAAGTTCCTTTTAAGCTGATGTTACCTTTGAGCATTCAACATATGTTTGCGATGTTTGGGGCATCTGTGTTAGTTCCTTTCTTATTTGGAATTAATCCAGCTATCGTTCTATTTATGAATGGTATCGGAACTTTGTTGTTTATTTTAATTACGAAAGGAAAGGCACCAGCATATTTGGGAAGTAGTTTTGCGTTTATTGCTCCGGCTAATATCGTTATTGCACAATTTGGTTATGAATATGCTCTAGGTGGGTTTGTTGCTGTTGGCTTTTGTGGATGCCTACTTGCAGCTTTGATTAGAAAATTTGGTACAAAATGGATCGATGTTGTATTGCCACCGGCTGCCATGGGTCCGGTTGTTGCCTTGATAGGCTTGGAACTTTCTAGCAGTGCAGCTAGTACAGCAGGGTTATTAGATGAAGTTGTAAATCCAAATAATGTAATTGTATTTGGTGTGACTTTAGGTGTAGCAATTATTGGTAGTGTTTGTTTCAAGAAATTTTTGAGTGTTATTCCTATCTTGATTGCAGTTATTTGTGGTTATGTTGCAGCTGTTTTGTGTGGAATGATTGATTTTACTCCAGTAATGGAAGCAAGTTTCTTTGCATTGCCTAATTTTACATTCCCTAAGTTTGATATCAGTGCAATTTTAATGATTCTTCCGGTCATCTTGGTTATTGCATCTGAGCATATTGGACATCAGATCGTTACGGGAGAAGTTGTTGGACGTGATTTGATCAAAGATCCTGGTCTTCATCGTTCTTTGTTTGCGGACAACTTTTCAACTATGTTGTCAGGTTTCATTGGTTCTGTTCCAACAACGACATATGGTGAGAATATTGGTGTAATGGCAATTACAGGTGTTTATTCTGTACAGGTAATTGCTGGAGCTGCAATTCTTTCTATTATTTGTTCTTTTATTGGTCCTTTAGCTGCTTTGATACAAACAATTCCAAATCCGGTAATTGGCGGAATCAGTTTCTTGTTATATGGAATGATTGGTACAAGTGGATTAAGAATTTTGGTGGATAAGCGAGTTGATTATGGTAAGAGTGTTAACTTGATTCTCACTTCAGTTGTATTTGTAACTGGGTTGAGTGGTGTAGTTGTTCAAATTGGTACAACTTCACTAACAGGTATGGTTCTTGCTTGTATAACAGCAATGCTAATGTCATTGTTATTCTACTTATTTGATAAATTTAATTTATTGAATAAAGAAGAGGAGTAGTTGAAAGCTGCATTTAATAATGCAGCTTTTTCTTTTAATTTATTATAGAAACTTTCAGGTTCTCTAGATTATAATTATCTAGGAAATATTATGTTGGAGGCTGATTATGATAAAAGCAGTAATTTTTGATATGGATGGGTTGATGTTCAATACAGAAATCATGTTTAAAAAGCAATTTCGTCAAGCATTAGATAATGCAGGGATCCATTGCCCAGACAGTGTAATTGAAAGAATGATCGGATGTGATTCTAGACAAATTGTTGAATTTGAACAAACATATCCTGGAATTAGTGATGTAATGACATTTTGTCAAAAAACAAGGGTCGATTTCTTTTTTGACTTTTTTAAAAATCCTGGGGATGCTAACATGCCTGGCTTACAAGAGTTGATTGAATATTTAGAAAAGAAAAATATTGATTATGCAATAGCTTCAAGCTCAGCTAAAGAAGATATTTTAAAATTTATAAATCATGCTGGATTTACTTTGCATCCTAAGCAAATCGTAAGTGGAAAAGAAGGCTTTCCTTCAAAACCAGCACCAGATATCTTTTTAGAAACTGCCAAAAGAATGGGATATGAACCGGAAGAATGTTTGGTTTTAGAAGACAGCAAGCATGGAATAACAGCTGCATTTAAAGCTGGTATGAAATCAATCTTTATTCCGGATCAAATCAAACCAGATGAAGAAATGAAAAAATATATTCAAGAAACAAGAAATAATTTAAGTGAAGTTATTGAATATTTAGAAAGAAATGCATAACCAACATCATTTTCGTTGTAAATGTAAACAAGCTATTTTATAATTAATTTGCTTTTAGGAGGACAAACATGAAAAAAGAATTGGTAATCGTTCTGGACTTTGGTGGACAATATAATCAATTGGTTGCGCGAAGAGTTCGTGAATGCAATGTATATTGTGAAATCTATTCTTATAAGACAGATTTAGAGAAAATCAAAGCCATGAATCCAAAAGGAATCATTTTAACAGGAGGACCTAATAGTTGTTATGAAGAAGGAGCTCCTACGTATTCAAAAGAGTTGTTTGAATTAGGAATTCCAGTACTTGGATTGTGCTATGGTGCACAGTTGATGATGCATGTACTAGGTGGTAAAGTTGAAAAAGCAGATGCTCGTGAATATGGAAAAACTGAGGTTATTGTAGATAAGAAAGAATCTAAGATCTTTGAAGGAGTATCTGAAAAGACTATTTGTTGGATGTCTCATTTTGACTATATTTCAAAAGTGGCTCCTGGATTTGAGATTACTTCACATACAGATAATTGCCCTTGTGCTTCTTGTGAGAATACAGAAGCTGGATTATATGCAATCCAGTTCCATCCAGAAGTATTGCATACTCAAGAAGGAACAAAAATGCTTTATAACTTTGTTCGTGGTGTATGTGGCTGCTCTGGTGACTGGAGAATGGATTCGTTTGTTGATGAGCAAATTAAAGCAATCCGTGAAAAAGTCGGTGATGGAAAAGTATTGTGTGCACTTAGTGGTGGAGTTGATTCATCTGTTGCTGCTGTTCTTTTATCAAAAGCCATTGGTAACCAATTGACTTGTGTTTTCGTTGACCATGGATTGTTGAGAAAAAACGAAGGAGACGAAGTTGAAGCTGTATTTGGACCAGAAGGACCATACGAATTAAACTTTATTCGAGTAAATGCCCAAGAAAGATATTATAACAAGTTAGCTGGAGTTGTAGAACCGGAAGCAAAACGTAAGATCATTGGTGAAGAATTCATCCGTGTCTTTGAAGAAGAAGCAAAGAAAATCGGTGCTGTTGATTTCCTTGTGCAAGGAACAATTTATCCAGACGTTGTAGAAAGCGGTCTAGGCGGAGAAAGTGCTGTTATCAAATCTCATCATAATGTTGGTGGTTTACCAGATCATGTTGATTTTAAAGAAATCATTGAGCCATTACGTGATTTATTCAAAGATGAAGTTCGTAAAGCAGGGTTGGAATTAGGAATTCCTGAAAACTTAGTCTTTAGACAACCATTCCCAGGACCTGGATTAGGTATTCGTATCATAGGTGAAGTAACTGCGGATAAAGTTCGTATTGTTCAGGATGCAGATGCGATTTATCGCGAAGAGGTTGCTAAAGCAGGTTTAGATAGAAGCATTGGACAATACTTTGCGGCACTTACAAATATGCGTTCAGTTGGTGTCATGGGTGATGAAAGAACTTATGATTATGCAATTGCGCTAAGAGCTGTAAATACAATTGACTTCATGACAGCAGAAGCTGCAGAAATTCCATATGAAGTATTAAATAAAACTATGTCAAGAATTATTAACGAAGTTCGTGGGGTTAACCGTGTAATGTATGATCTTACAAGTAAGCCTCCTGGAACGATAGAGTTCGAGTGATGAAATGGACTTTGAGAACCCGGTATTTATGCGGGTTGCAAGCAAATTTGTTTAGGAACTGGCAACGATTTGGCAACATTTTCAACATCACGCACTAAATAATTACATCATTAGCATAAGAAAACCTTGCTGATTTTCAGATATGGAAACTGAATATCGGCAAGGTCTTTTTATGCTTATTTCTGCTTTTTCTTTTTAGCTGTTTTCTTTTCTTCTTTTTCGATTTTCTGAAATTCTTCCATAAGCATATCACTGACCGCCTGTGAGGGGACTTTCGCCCAATGCTTTGAGGTGTCCAGTTCTGGGTACTTGTACCGCCACTGGTCGTATTCTTCTCTGCTTATTTCGCCCTGTTCCAACTTGGCGGCTTGCTCCTGCCATGCGTGGAACATATCGAACATGGACGTATAAGTGGAATAGTCGGACTTATCAAGGCGCAGGCAGATTTCTCCGTCAATCTCCCCGATTTTCAGCCCGTACATATCTTCCAACGCAAAGAGCGTGTGCATAAGCCCAATAAAGGTATCAATATCCGGCACGGTGAGGGCGTGGGTGCTTACATCAAAGATATTCGCCATTTCTTTTACAAGGTCGTGCTTTGGTGTCCTTGCTTCGGTTTCATACTGTGCCATGCGGACATCAGAGGTCTTTCCGAGAAAGCCGAGGATTTCGCCTAGCTGTTTCTGTGTCATGCCTTTTCGGTTGCGGAAAAAGCGGATACGTTTGCCGATTGCCATAATAAAACCTCCGTTATAGTGATAGTGGTACAGCCTTGCATGACTGCACTTAAACAAATCTGTTGAAGTTAGTATAACATGGTGCAATAGGAATAGCAAGAATAACTTAAATAAAAAAAGTTAATATTTTCTTGAAAACCACTTGACTTAACGGAATTTATTTAGTATTCTATATGCAACACTTAAACAAAAACAGTTAAACATTGAAAGGAGAGGATATCTGAATGACAGAAAAATCTTTTATGACAGTGGAGGAAGTGGCAACGGAACTGCGTGTGTCAAAGTCAAAAGCCTATCAGATTGTAAGGGAACTGAACGCAGAAATGCAGAAACAGGGCTATCTGACGGTGGCAGGGCGTGTGAACGCTACATTTTTTCATAAAAAAGTATGTTATCAGCAAAGCATATAGGGATTTTATAAGGCATCAAAAGACGATGCCTAACAAAATCCATTCTATATGCGGAAGGGAGATGATGAAATGGCTGTATACAAGGACAACGCTACGGGGACGTGGCGGGTTATCTACCGCTTTACCAACTGGAAAGGGGAGAGGAAACAGACACAAAAAAGGGGATTTGCAACCAAAAGGGAAGCGCAGGCGTGGGAGCATGAAGCCATGTTAAAGCAGGGCGCAAAACTGGATATGACGTTCGGCAGTTTCTTTGAAGTGTACGAAGCCGACAAGAAGCAGCGCGTCAAGGAAAGCACTTGGGAGTCCAAAAGCCATGTGATACGGACAAAGATTTTACCGTACTTTGAAAACCGCAAAATCGCAGAGATTGAAGCAAAGGACGTGATTGCGTGGCAGAATGAGTTGATGGCATACCGGGACGAGAAAGGCAAGCCCTATTCCGCAGATTATTTGAGGACAATTCACGCACAACTTACGGCAATATTCAACCATGCGGTAAATTTCTATAATCTTCCCTACAATCCGGCAAGGCGGGCGGGGACGATTGGGAGTGAAGCCGTCAAGGAAATGGACTTTTGGACGAAAGAGGAATATCTGAAATTCTCCGAAGCCATGATGGATAAGCCCCGTTCCTATTATGCGTTTGAAATGCTCTACTGGTGCGGTATGCGTTCCGGCGAACTGCTTGCGCTCACGCCTGCTGATATTGATTTTGAGAAGCAGACAGTCACAATCAGCAAGACTTTCCACCGTTCCAAAGGGCGGGACATTATCACAAGCCCTAAGACGAAAAAGAGCAACCGCACAATCAAAATGCCGCCGTTTCTCTGTGAGGAAATGCAGGAGTACATCAAAATGCTTTATGACATCAAGCCGGACGAGCGTTTATTTACGGTTACAAAATCCTACCTCAATCACGAAATGGAGCGAGGGGCGAAGCAGGCAGGCGTTAAGAAAATCCGTGTCCACGATATTCGCCATAGTGCGGTTTCGCTGTTAATCAACATGGGATTTTCGGTACTGGCGATTGGGGAGCGCATGGGGCATGAAGCAGAGAAAATCACTTACCGTTACGCCCACCTGTTCCCTACGGTGCAGACGGAAATGGCGGAGAAATTGGAAATGGAGAGAATGACAAAGGAGGACTAAGAACATGGAAAAATCACTGGATTACAAGGGAAGATGGCGCAATCATACGGTGGCGTTCCGGGTATCTGATGAAGAAGCAAGGCTGTTGAATGATTTGGTGGCATTGTCGGGACTGACAAAGCAGGATTACATCACAAGGCGGCTCTTATGCCAGGACGTTGTGGTGCAGGGCAATCCGAGGGTGTATAAAGCATTGAAAAATCAGATGACGGCAATCCATGAGGAATTGAAACGTATGGAAAGCATAAGCTCGGATAATGACGAACTGCTCTACACGTTACAGGTAATCGCAATCACATTAGACGGATTGAAAGGGGAAGATGAATGACAGAAAAAAAGAAATCGACTGCTCCTGTATCATCTGTTGGCGCAGATGGGGAACAGCCGAAAACAAAAAATCACACTGAAATTATAGCAAATGAAATAGCACAAATCAATCTGCAAGCCACAAATTGCCCGGAGAAATCCGGGCAGGGCGGCGGGCTTCAAACGGTTTCCATGACAGAACTGTATGATACGGTTTACCCGCCGAGAACGCCTGTTGTGGACGGCTTCCTGTATGGCGGCACTTACCTCTTTGTGGGTGCGCCGAAAGTGGGGAAATCGTTCTTCATGGGACAGCTTGCCTACCATGTGGCAATGGGGCTTCCGCTGTGGAATTATCCCGTCCGAAAAGGGACGGTATTATACCTTGCACTGGAAGATGATTATGCAAGGCTTCAGCGGCGGCTGTCCGTCATGTTCGGCGTGGAGTGTGCGGACAATTTATTTTTTGCAACGCAGGCAAAGACATTGAACGAGGGACTGGACGGGGAGTTAGAGGGCTTCATCAAAGAGCATAAGGACGCAAGGCTGATTATCATTGACACGCTCCAAAAGGTGCGTGAGGTCGGCGGGGACAGATACAGCTATTCCAGTGACTATGAGATTGTGACAAAGTTAAAATCATTCAGCGATAAATACGGTGTCTGCCTGTTGGTGGTTCATCATACCCGCAAGTTGGAGTCCGAGGACAGCTTCGATATGATTTCCGGCACAAACGGGCTTCTCGGTGCGGCAGACGGGGCGTTTATCATGCACAAGAAAAAGCGCACGGACAACACGGCGGTCATGGATATTGTGGGGCGTGACCAGCCCGATCAAGAACTGACGATAGAGTTTGACCGGGAACAATGTATTTGGAAATTTCAGAAAGCGGAAACGGAATTGTGGAAACAGCCGCCCAATCCATTACTTGAAGCAATCAACGAATTTCTGACAGAGGAGATGCAGGAGTGGGAGGGGACTGCAACGGAACTTCTGAAACAGTTGCCGGATATGCAGTTGTCGGCGAATGTGCTTTCTCGGAAATTAAATGTAGTCAACAGCCAGTTGCTTAATGAGTATGGCATTTTCTACGACAATAAGCGGGGGCATGAGAGAAAAATCATTCTGAAACGGCTAGAGCAAAAATCGTAAAGTGCGACGATATGCGTCGGTTGCGACGGTATTTTTGATAGCGGGGCGGTATAGAAAATATCGACGCTATCGACGCAAACCGACGCATGGGGGAGCAGTAAAGCGGCGAAAAGCCGTCCACCGTCCGCAGGACGGAAAGCCCCCGGCAGGGCGCAAAGGCACTTTTGATAGAGCGTAGCCTGTCGAAAGTGCTTTTGCGTTACTTTCGGGAAAGTAACAAAGCCGAAGCGAAGAAACTTCGCTTTGCGCCTTAGTCGGCGCAGTAAAATCAGTATATAGAATGTGGAGGATATGCCTATTGGAAAGAACGATTAGCGGTATGATGGGGAAAGGTTCAGTCAATCACAATACAAGAGCCTTTACAGCTAAAAATGTAGATAAGGAACGTAGCCGGGATAACGTGGAATTTTGCCACTCGGATATAAAAGAAGTTTACCACAATCTTTTTGATGATGCACTGGAACGCTACAACGCAAAGCAGAAACGGAGTGACCGAAAGATTGACGATTACTATGAGAAGATACGCCGGGGAAAGCAGGAGAAATTATTTTATGAGGTAATCTTCCAAATCGGCAACAAGGACGATATGAACGTACAGAGCAATGAGGGACAGTTGGCGAAAGAAATTTTATGTGAGTTTATGGAGCAGTTTCAGAAAAGAAATCCGAACTTATATGTTTTTTCAAGTCACTTGCACATGGACGAACAGACACCGCATATTCACATTGATTTTGTTCCTTTTATCCGTAACAGTAAGCGTGGACTTGATACGAGAGTTTCCCTCAAAGGCGCACTGTCAGAGCAGGGCTTTAAAGGCGGCACAAGGGGAATGACGGAATGGAATGAATGGATTGAAGTGGAGAAGCAGGAACTTTCAAAAGTCATGGGGCGGCATGGCGTACAGTGGAAACAGTTAGGCACACATAACAAGCATTTGTCCGTACTCGATTTTGAGAAGCAGGAACGGCAAAAAGAGGTTGCAGAACTGGAACAGACAATCTTCGGCAGTAAAGAGGAATTATCCGATATTCTTCATCAGCAGATAGCGGCAGGACAGGAAACGGAACAGATACGGAAAGAGGGTGAAGCAATCCGACAGGAAGTATCTGAACTTACCGCAACAAATCATCTGTTGAAAGAGCAGACGGAAACGCTGACTGGGGATAAAGAAAAGCTGTTATCCGAAAATGAAAAATTGGAGAAACAGCAGAAAAAGTTACAGCAGGAACTTAACAAAATGGTACAGTCAAAAGAAGTCATGGAGAGAAATATACACGCCTATGACGAAGATGTGAAATGGCAGTTGGCAGAGCCGGGGGCATTGATGAGCGCAAAGGCATACCGGGATAAAAAGGCTTTACCGATTGTGGAGAAATTGAAAGAAGTGGTAAAAAATCTGACTATCAAATGCGTACAGCTTGCAGAACAAAGCAAGAAGCTGACCGTCAAAGTGGACGGACAACAGAAACAGATTAGTCGATTGACGGATAAGGTCATGGAGCAGAGCGACACCATAGACCGATTGCAGGAGAAAGCGTCTGATTTTGGGCGTTTGGAGCGTCATTTCGGCAGGGAACAAGTGCAGTCGATAGTGGAACGGTCTAAGGTATTAGAACAGGCAGAAAAGGCAAATAAACGCCCAAAACGTGCCTTTGAAATGAGCCGATAGGAAAGGGGGATTGGTAGATATGACCGATATGGAAAAGAAAGTTATGATACGGCTGTGTGCTAAAATTGTGGCAGATACAGACCTTTATGAAACAGACAAGGAAGTGCAAAATCTGATAGACTGGGTATGTTTGTCGGAGCAGATAAAGGAAAACAATAATACAATCCGTAATCTGACCGGGGAATATAAAAAGATAGAGCCGGATTGTCGGGAGGGAGTGCGGGCGCAGTTGGAACGCATGAAAGAACTGTGCAAAGAGCGCAATAATCTGTATGAGAAGCAGAATGACTTGAAAGGGCAGAAGTGGAAGATTGAGAAATCCTTGGAACGATAAGAAATGTGGGGCGTGGCGGTTGCTATGCCCTATATTTTTGTGGAAAATAAAAGAAACAGGTGATATAATCAAAATGTTAAATGATAAATTGCAGAAAGGGAGAATTAAAAGAATGTTAGACCGGAATTGTTGGAGGCTATTATGAAACTTACTAACAAACAACCATTATTCATTGTCACCGGGGCTTCCTGTGTTGGAAAATCAACGCTTTGTAATGAAATGTTGATTAACGAAAAAGAGTATATTGTAATGGAAAGTGACTTATTGTGGAATGACATCTACAATACACCAGAGGATGATTATTTCGAGTATAATCGTTTATGGTTAAGGGTATGCGGCAATATCGCACAAGCTGGAAAACCTGTTGTGCTATGTGGCTGCAGAGTGCCCAAACAACTTGAAAATTTACCGGAAAGAGAATTGTTTACCCATACTTATTATCTTGCCGTTGTCTGTGATGATGTTGTTTTGGTTGAAAGAATGCGTAAAGGACGCGGGGTAAGTGATGATGAGTGGATTAGAAACTCTATGGATTTTAATAAATGGCTGAAGCAACAGGCAAGCGAAAATGCTCCATATCCTATAACATTACTGGATACTTCTGACATTTCGCCTATACAGGCAGCCTTAAGGGTTAATAATTGGGTTATGGAAAAAATCCTATGATTGATTTATGGAGAATGGGGGAAAGAAAAATGCAGGAAGCAAAAGTATTCACTAAAAACAACATATTTCAAAAATTCGAGGTGCTGAAAACAAATCGAAATAAACGTTACAGATACCATGAATTTTTTGTTGAAGGTGTCCGCAGCCTTAACGAGGCAGTGAGGAATAACTGGAAAATCAAATCATTTGTTTATGATAAAAACAATCTTTCCGATTGGGCGAAGGATATGATAAATAAGGTAAATACAGACATGAATTATTGTCTGACGCCGGAGCTTATGAAAGAATTGAGTGGAAAAGAGGACACTTCAGAGTTGATGGCGGTAATCGAAATGCGGGAGGATGAACTTGAGCAGGTCACGCTTTCCGAGAAGCCTTTTATTGTCTTATTTGACCGCCCTTCAAACAGGGGAAATCTTGGCACTATGATACGATCTTGTGATGCGCTTGGGGTGGACATGCTCATCATCACGGGTCATGCGGTAGATTTATATGATACGGACGTGGTGGTCTCGGCCATGGGGTCGTTTTTTAAACTGCCTGTTATCAGAATTTCCGATAACAAGGCATTATTTGAATATATTGATAAATTGAAAAAAAGATATACTGATTTTACTACAATAGGAACTACGGCTCATAATGAAGATCCTGTTTACTCCATAAATCTGACTTCTCCGCTTATGTTGATGATGGGAAATGAAACCATGGGATTAAACAAAACGCTAAAGGAGTATTGTGATTTGCTCTGTACGATACCGATGTCCGAGAACTCATACGCCACATCATTTAATGTAAGCTGCGCCGCTTCGATACTGATGTATGAAATAACAAGGCAGAGAGGAATAAAAATCAAAGGGACTCTTTAGAAGCTATCATGTTACATCTGCTCCATAGCTCGTCTTTATAAGCAAATGCGTTCTTGATTAATTAGTGGCAGAATGCGTTATTAAGACTTTATAATTAAAATGGCGGGGAGTGACAAGTTGACTGTTTATGATATATACATACATGGTGCTAGCACCATGTAATAAGGTGATTAAGGAAAAATTTTGCTTTTGGTGCGTGTGCAAAATTTCAAAAAATGGATTGCTAATTTGTAGGGATTTGCTATAATAAATGCGTGGCAACATTTTGGCAACAGAAAATCAGCAAGCCATAATAAATGATGTAATTGATGTAAAAATGGGCGTGTATTTGCATAAAACTTAAACAAATATAGTTAAAAACAACAAAGAACACGCCGAGTTTGAATAGTAAATAGAATGTAAAAAAGCCTTTAAATAAAGGCTTTTTTTAGTGCTTAGGCGAGGATTGCTACCAAAATGCTACCATTACAGAATTTTTGTTGAATAATATGCTTTTCCGTCATGAATTAATACTTTTGTTTCTTGATTAAATACGTTGAATGCTTTTGGCTGGATAATTTGTTTGTTAATTTGTTCTAATATTTTATTAACAAAAACTACATCAATTTTTTCATTGTTCCAATCATCATGAATTACTTCAATGCTAGGGCGAGCAACATTATTCAATAAATTGTTTCTTAGACATCTTTGATTTTCTAGATCTATATTCAATTTTGTTAATAATTTCTCATGAAATGATTGAATATTTTCTTTTATAGAATAAGAGTTAGATAATGTTCTATTGAATTTTTCATAACAATAATCAGTATTCAGCGAATCTATATAATATATATTTTAGAGAAGTTCTTTAATTCGTTATTTGAACTAATCTGTTTTGTTGCATGAATAATTGTTCCGATTTAACCATAGTATGTTGATATTCTGAAAAGCTTTAATATGGTAATTAATTATTGAATAGAATATTTCTTTCATGAAAATGTAATAATGTTAATTTAAAGATAATTAGGCTAGAGGTAAAATTTTTTTAATTTCTTATTATTATTGAGGACAGCGTTTATTGATGAGATAATATATACATAACTATATGTTGAAGATTTGTGGATAATAGATATTTTTTGATTTAATTATCAGTACAAATATTCGAAAGATTTTAAATTTTTAATGAATAAAAGAGGGTATCAATATGGGTAAAAAAAAGAAACAAAAAAAACGCGAAAGGAACGCGATGGATAAATGCAAAATTCAAGAACTGCAGGAATCTAGAGATGGTGGACAGATTGCATTGAGAGGGTACTCTTACCAGTTTTTATATTCATGTAATTTGATTTTATCTTCTGATACTAATACAGTTTTTACGCTAGAAGGAATTGAAGATATTGATGTTATAGAATCTGTTGATGATTGTAGAGAGATTACACACATTCAGTTAAAATACTCTACTCAACGGCAGGATGCTAGTTTTATGGATAGTGTGTTGAAAAATTATCTTGAGGCATATTTGATTGACAAAAATAGATATTTCAAATTAGTATATGATTTTCAAGTTGCAGCTGGAAATTTAAATAAGTTGTTTTCAGGAAACATTGATAAAAAATCAAGGCAATTCTGGGAAAGTAAAATTGATAATATAAAAAAAGAAACTACTTCATGGAATTGGAATGATTTTAATTTTGATGATTTTATTCAAAGGTTATCTTTCGAAAATGTTAAAAAAGAATCTATAGAAAAAAGCATTGAGAATCTGTTGATAAAAAATTTTAAGATTGAAACTGATAATATTTCTTTATTTGCCAATGGTATAAAAGTATTATGTTTTGATAAAATGGTAAATCGTGCAGAAGTGACAAATAATGAAATAATTCATCTCATAGATGAAATAAAATTTGATATAAGTAAAGGGCCTCAAAATCCAGCTCATTCTTGGATTCAAAGACTTCAGTTTGCTAAAAATGATGAATATTCTTCGGACTATTATGAAGGGAAAAAAGCCACTCCTTCAGATATAGCAAATAACATACCTGTGATACGCCCAACTATTGAAAAAGAGATCATTAATTCAATTCACAAAAATACAATCACAATTATCAAAACATCAAGTGGTCAAGGTAAGACTACGCTTGCGTTAAGGGTGATATCTTTATTAACCGAAGAATACACACCATATCAGATTATAAAATGTAATAACGATGGAGAGTTAGGAAATATTATTGAGTATTTTCGTATGCGTACACGAATAGGGGAAAAACCACTTATTTTACTTGATAATCTTGATGCTCACTTAAGCGAATGGAATTTGCTAGCTCAACTTATGCAAACAAATGTTACATATCATTATAAATTTATTGTAACTTCTCGAGAAAATGATTGGTACAATTATGGTGGAGACATTAGTTGTCTTCATCATTTGCAAATCATTAAACCAATCTTAAGTGAAAAAGAGGCAGAGGATATATATAATGTGCTTAAAAAAGAGAAAAAACTTCATGAAGGTATTACAGATTGGAAAAACGCGTGGGCAAGGATTTCGAATCGTCAACTTCTTATTGAATATGTTTATCTTTTGACACATGGAGAGATGATTGCTGAACGTATATCTACTCAAATGAAACAAATTGGTAATGCATCAGCGGGTGGTTGCAAGCTTGAAATTTTAAGAAAAGTTTGCTTTGCTGATGTATGTGGTATTAAACTTGAGACTAAATCTCTAATCAATAATTTAATAGTTAAAACAGATATAGATATTGCTGAATTATTGAAAAGCTTAGCTGATGAGTTTCTAGTGCATATTAGTTCAGAAGGTGACTATATTGAGGGGTTGCATCCAGTACGATCACAGCATATTATTAATCGGTTGCATGAATATATTTCTCTTGATGAAACAGCTCTTTCAATTTTAAAGATTGTATCTGATTCTGATATTTCAGTATTATTTTCTCATTTTCCAGAATTCAATTTTGATAAAGAAAAATTTTATACTAATGTTGTTGATATGTGGATTTGTGAACAATGCTTTTCACGTTTTGTTAAAGCAATCCGAGGCTCCTTTTCGGGAAGTGTAATGCAGTATTTTCAAACTCATAGATCGGTGTTTGATTATGCACACAAACATGGTGCATTAATGTTTGTAGCACTAGACTTATGTCCTTTTATAAAAATTAAAGATTATGAACCTGAAGTGGACATGCTTAGAAAAATGTCTGAATTGATGCCTGATAATGGAAATGTTCAATATATGATTGAACTACGTGATTCAATTCCAAAATTTAGAACTTCAAAAACTGATATCTATTGTTTAAGTTTATCCTTGTATTCAAAAATAAAAGAAATTGATTTTAAAAACATTAAAGATTTAGAGTCATATGCAATCATTATTTATTGGCTTTATAATATCGATCCTTCAATGAATTTATCAGTACAAATATCATTAGATGATTTGTGGAATAACGTCGAAAATCATTCTCTTAAAACAGTATCATTGTTAATGTATTCGTCTTACTGTGGAAATGAAGTTAAATATAGAGATTATGTTGAGAATAATCTTTTTGAAATAATTAATTATCTCAAACATAAAACTAATTCTCATAAGATTCTATTAAGCGATGATAAAAAAATAATAAAAGTTGATTATTTGCTTAGAGCTAGTGATATTCTAAAAGGAAATAGTGAAAGTGTTAGCAGATTAACAGATATATGTCGTACACTACCTATATTTGAAAAGTATTGTTCAGATGCAATAAAGCCAGAAATCGATTTATTGAGGACCTACCAAATTCCCAATGATGCACATAAAGAAATGCCTCGAAATAATATAGTGATAACATTTCATCAAGAGTTTAATGAACTATGGTTAAGAACAATAGAAAGTAATTATGAATTTGATACAGTATATGCATGGATTGATTATTGGTTAGATGTTCGTAAATGCGCATGTGATTTGATGTTCGTGAGTTCTGCAATTTTACATAAAATATTGGGTAAAAAGAGATTTGGTGACGCTGGTAAATCTTTTGATCACTTGCATAATCGCTACAATAACATGATGATTGCACATTTGTCATATCCTAGAGAACATCGTCCTTTTGAAAAACCCTCTGAACTACCTATATTGTTCAATAAGGCAAAACAAAAGTATTTTAGTGATATCCAAAATTTTGCTAATCAATTTACTAGTTTTATCCAAAAAGAGGAAAGTGCTAAACGATTGATAATTTATAATTTAAAGGAGGCGTTAGTGGAATTGCATAATGTTCAGAGATTCTTTAATTATATTAGATTAGATAGTGAGCTTCAAAATAAACATATTGAACTATGTGCTCATGAGGAAAATTCTATCCTTGAAACTTATATGTGTTGTGAATACTATTTATCTCATGTTCCTAATGACAATTATAATAAATATCAAACCAAAAATTGGTTTTCATCGATAAAAAAAGCTGAATTAGAAAATATGAATAATACTATGGAAGAATTGATCGTATTGTACGACGCTATTTTACCTATAAGTTCATATTATGATAATACATTTTTGTGCTATCCAATATTGCTAAAAAAATTTGATCTTGCAAATGAGGCAATGATGAATACTTTCCTATATACCGTTATTCCGTTTGCAGAATCTTCGTTTGATTATTTGCTTTTATTGGTTGCAGATGATGAGGGAAAGGTTCTTCCAAATGCAATCAAGTTTCCTAAAAGGCTATTTAAATACTTAGACAATGTCATAAATTTAAGGAAAGAAGAAGAAATGGATTATTTCTCTTCTCCATATCCTTTTGAGGTTACACATCAATTGCTAAAATGCTTTGATGGTGAGTATACACTTCAAGATAAACAACATACAAATGCCAAACTTAGTTGTTTGGTTGATTTGGGTGAGGAGTTATGGATGTATTCTAAAAATTGTGAATTTCTTGTTGATAAAGAGGATAGGCAATATCTTTCTGATAATCTAACTGAGATAAAAAGACGAATTGATGAGATGATAAAAGATATGGAAACAAAAGTAAGTGAAGATATTTTATCGGATATAAAGGCAATGTGTTTAAAGGTATATAGTGGAGATTCATTTGATGATGAAACATACAATAAATTAATATCTTATGTTCAAACAGCAGTAACTTCTTGATTATGTTGTGTGCAAAGCTAAACTGTAGAAATTAACGATTTAAACATAATTACAAATTGATCTTTAAAAAATAATTTGTAACAAAAGCTAATATAATTCATATAACATAAATAATGAGAGTTCCAAAACGAATTGAAAATAATTTGGAAGATGTACTTAATTTGAGGTCATATTGAGCATATAATACAATTTATAATATTAAAAAATGATGTAATTAGTACATATTAGATAAGATTAATAATAAAATGTAATATAACATAAGAGAAAATGACTTATAGAGTCGAATTTTATTAGTAATCCAATGAAAAAAGCCTTTAAATAAAGGCTTTTTTGATGTTTAGGCGAGGATTACTATCAAAATGCTACCAATTGACGCAATTTAATCTTTTTTTAAACGTAATTTTAATGAATAAATAATATTCTCAAGACGAATCACTAGATCATCATATGTCATGATGTCAGTAATATGTTTGTATTGACGTTTTATTAGTTCAAAATCATGTCTTTGTTGATCATTAAACTGATTACTTCTACCCAATAGCAGAATTCCTTGCGGATTTAGAGCTATAGGTTTGATATTTGGTGGTAATGAATTTTGCAATATAGAAAAAAATTCATTCTTATCAGGGTCTAGTTTATTTAAACATACCAAATATTTTTCTATTTGTTGAATTGAGCCAGATAAATTCTTGACTGGTACATAATTGTTGCGGTAAGAAGATTGTTTTGTCAAAATTTGAGTATCTGGTTTTTTGATTTCTAAAATATCAATATAACCATTGGCATCAACTAAGACAAAATCGGGTTTTTTATCATAATTATCAATACCTCTAAATTGCATTTCCCTTTTACAAAGGATATATTTTGGATAAATGAGTTGTAAAATTGAGCAAATCTTCTTTTGCCAATATACTTCGGTATGTTCTTTGTCATTTAATAATTCTTTTAATTCATCTAAAGCAGTTGTGAATTGTTCTAACTCTATTTCAATATTTTTAGAATATTCCTCCTCTTCATTTTTAATAAAAGATACTTGTTTTTTTCTAGATAAATATTTTTTGTATATATATTCATATTTATCGATTTGTGGTAAGGCTTCTTTTAAAATAGAGGAAATTCTATTTTTTGAATAATGCTCTAACTCGGTAGAGGTGGGGAATTGTCGCAACAATTCTAAATATAAATCAAAGGATATTTCGAAATTATGTTCATCTTCATTACCTACATAAAAATCAAAAGTAATAAGTTTGTCTAATTTTTTGATAATACTAATTCTATATGGTGCAACAAATAATTTTTCTTTAAAATCAATTGTACTAAGAAAATAAAAATTATTTTTAACTTTCAAAATGTCATTGTTAAGCTTTATGTATTTTTCTTCTTTTTTTCCAATAATAAAATGTAGTGATCCTTCTTTAATATTGATTAAATCTTTTTCTTGTAAAAAAAATGTATTTTTAACCTTATAGCCTTTGTTATATATTTTATCTAAAATATAATCAAAACCTGATTGAGGAGTATAGACACACATTAATTCATTATCGACTATTTTAAATTCTAATTCCATATATTCTCTCCATGTTGGTAAAACTTTTTAGATGATATTCATGTAATGATGGGCTAATATATTTATCCTTTGTAATTAATCTTCCACTCTATGTAATCATCATTGCTGATTTTTTTAGATTTAAGATCAGCTTTTTTATTTGCCCATTGTAATAAGAAATCTGAAAATAGTGGATTGTTTAAATCGAGTAGAAGTTTACCATCGTGTTCAATGATTTCGACAGGGAGACCACCTTCATCCCAGTCAAATAATGTAAAAACCAAATCTAAAGCGTCAGTCTTTTCTTTACTGCTTAGATATAAAGAATCAATTTGAAGAGCATCACTGATTTTTTCTAATAAATCTTCTTTTGGAGTTCTTTTTCCATTTTCGTATTGAGAAATTCGCGTTCTTCCGTTTTCTCCTCCGCCTAAACCGATTTTTTCGGCTAGTTCTTCTTGTTTCATACCTCTAAACAAACGAACGAAACGAATTCTTTGCCCTATATCCATGGTTTCACCTCGATTCATATAAAGGGTCATGTTAATTATATCATGTATAATATCTAAAGAGAACAAAAATGTTAACAAAACTATTGACGTTAACAAATATGTTTAATATAATATACGTGAACAAAAAAGTTTAACAACTTTGAGAAAGGAGAGATTAAGATGTCAAACAAATTGTTCATGACAGCCCAAGAAGTGGCCGATACATTGGGAATGTCAAAAGCTTATGCTTATAAGTTGATTCAAGAAATGAATCAGGAAATGGCCAAAGGAGGATATGTAGTTCTCCACGGTAAGATCAATCGATCTTTCTTCTTTAACAAAATCTATGGAGGTGAAACAAAAGATGCAACCGGGAATTTACTACGATGAGAAGACAAAAACGTATTATGTATCAAGAAGATACAAAGATTGGAAAGGAGAGAATAAAAGATTGTTTAAAAGAGGATTTAAAACAGTACGAGAAGCAAAACAATTCATGAATAGTTTTATGGCTAGATTAGATGGAAATCAAGATATGGTATTTAATGATTATATTGAAATTTATTATAGTGATCGTGAAGCACATTTAAAACTAAACACTTTTTTAACAAAGAAAAATATCATTGAGAAAAATATCCGTCCTTACTTCGCTAGTTATAAATTGGTTGAAATCACTCCAGCAATCGTCATGAAATGGCAAAATGAGATTATTTTTAAAGAGTTGGATGATGGACACAATTATTCGAATGCAACTTTAAAAACGATTCATGCTCAACTAAGTGCAGTGTTCAATCATGCGATTCGTTACTATGGTTTACGACAAAATCCAGCTAAAGTTGTCGGAACAATGGGAAAACCAGAAAAGAAAGAAATGTTATTTTGGACCACAGATGAATACAAACGTTTCATTGTAGAAATGATGGATAAGCCGGTGAGTTTCTGTGCTTTCGAAGTGTTGTATTGGTGTGGTATTCGTCTAGGTGAATTATTAGCATTGACGAGAAGTGATTTTGATTTAAAAAAGAAAAAATTACGTATCAATAAATCACTTCAAAGAATTCATGGAAAGGACATTGTAACACCACCAAAAACAGTAAATAGTTATAGAACTATTGATATTCCTGAATTTCTAGCTGATGAAATGTATACCTATTTTAAAAGTTTATATGGATTAAAGGATGATGACCGAGTATTTCCAATTACTAAATCATATCTTCATCATGAGCTAAATAGAGGAAGCAAAGCAGCAGGTGTGAAGCGTATTCGAATTCATGATCTTCGTCATAGTCATGTTTCGTTGTTGATTGAGAAAGGTTTTAGTGCATTAGCAATCGCTGAAAGAGTAGGTCATGAATCCATTCGTATCACATACAAATATGCACATTTATTTCCATCGAAAGGAGTTGAGATTGCGAATTCTTTAAATGATGAATGGGAGGATATGGACGATGAGTAGAAAGAACAGAGATAAATATAATCGTTTTAGAAGCAAAACCATCGCATTTCGAGTGTCTGAAGAAGAAAACAAAACGCTTGAGACAAAAGTCGCATTGAGTGGATTGACCAAACAAGATTATCTAATTCATTGTATCGAACAAAGGGATTATGTTATTGATGGAAAAAACACAAGAGTGTGGAAAGCGTTAAAACAACAACTAGATGTCTTTATTAAACGATTCAGTGAAATTGATGATATCTCTAAATTGGAAAATGATGAACTAGAGGTTTTGGAATATATGCTTCAAATCATTATAGCTATAAAAAAAGAAGCACAGATTAAAGTGGAAATGGAGCCACGCCAATGAATCCATGTTTGAGTTCCGCTTTAAAATATGCTCAATCTAATTATAAAGTATTTCCACTAAAATGTAACTCTAAAAATGGGCAAGTTGTGGCATCTTGGAAACAAGATGCTTCAACAACCCCTGATTTGATTCATCAATGGTTTGATCACTCAGATTATAACTTAGGAGTTGTTACAGGTCATAAGTTGGTCGTGATCGATGTTGATAACAAAAATCAAGAGTTAGGAAACAAAACGATAAAGAAGTATATGAGACAATTTCCTCAGACAAGAATCGTTAGAACACCGAATAACGGATTCCATATTTACTATAAAGTAAACAGACCGATAAGATCTAGAGTTGGATTATATCCAGGAATCGATATCCGTGGAGAAGGTGGATATGTTCTTGGAGCTGGAAGCAAAATCAATGGAAAATTTTATCAAGATGTGAATAAGAATGTTGATATTGCATTTGCCAATGACAAAGTATATGAATTTCTAAATGGTAATAGACAGAAGCCGATAAAAAGATCAGATAAAATAGAATCCATTCAGCAAGGACAGCGAAATGATTATTTATTTAGGATAGCATGTTTTCTTCAACAAAAAGGATTAAGCGATGAAGCGATTCATGAATGTATTATAAAAGAAAATGAAATGAGATGTGATCCAATATTAAATGCTGCAGAAGTGGAAAAGATCATTCAAAGTAGCTTCCGATATAAAAAAGGAAAGTTCGAACTTCGTAATGAAAGAGAGTATGAAGGTTCTTATACCCTAAAGCAGTTATATGAATCGAAAGATGTAGATGAAGAAGACATTGTTGAAGATATGATATCGATTGGTCTTACATTGATTGGGGCACCACAAAAAACGGGAAAGACATTTTTTGGACTACAATTATGTGACGCAATTTCTGAAGGAAAAGATTTTCTTGGAAAGAAAGTTCAAAAGGGTACTGCACTTTACCTAGCTTTTGAAGATAAGAAAGTAAACATTCGAAAGAGATTAAAGCATATGCAGATACAGCCTAAAGATAATTTCATAATCGATATTTTGAAACCAGATCCACTTTATGATCTTGAGGCAAGGATAGAAAAAGGATTGCAGGCGAATTCAGATTTGAAGATAGTTGTAGTAGATACTTTTCAAAAGATCAGAAGAAATAAGGAACGTGATTATGACAATGAATATGATGAAACGACAGGCTATCATGAATTGGCATATAAATATCATATAGCGATTGTTTTGATTACTCATGTAAAAAAAGAAATTGATACTAATCATCCCTTTGATTCAATTTATGGAAGTAGAGGACTAACTGCTGGATCTGATTCAATACTAGTCATGTATAAGAAGAATCATTTGTCAGATACACGACAATTGGCAATACAAGGAAAAGATATTCCGGACGATGAGATCACGCTTCGTCAAAATGAAAATATGGTTTTAGAAATTACTGATGAAGATGTAGATAATAATCACGATGAAAATTTAATTAAGGTTGTGAATTACATTGTTCGAAAGAAAGAGTTCGTAGGTTCGCATGAAGAGTTATCTTCGTTACTTTCTTTAGCCTTAACTGGAAA
This sequence comes from uncultured Faecalitalea sp., assembly GCA_946408025.1. Taxonomy (GTDB): domain Bacteria; phylum Bacillota_I; class Bacilli_A; order Erysipelotrichales; family Erysipelotrichaceae; genus Faecalitalea. The sequence goes on along the minus strand of CAMJQJ010000001.1, from coordinate 25,147 downwards.
GCAATTGCAAGTGTTATTAGCAAAGAATGAGGAGTTGTTAAAAACTACGTTTATCTCTTATAAGAGACTAAAAAGGACAAATAAAGCCCGAAGAATATGTCTTAGTTATCACGGAAATGAAGAAATTTAGTGACAGTGTGACAGATTGGAGGGAATACCTTTAAACTGTCACATCGTCACTCCTTAAATAAGTAAAATTTAAGATTTTATGTATTAGCAAGCAACGTATTTTGTCCCCAAAATACAAAATCAAAAGCTGGTACGACCAGCTAGATTGGAGGTTCATATGAAAAGAAATCATGAAATTAAGATACGATTCAATGACGATGAATTTAAAATCTTAAATAGCAAATTAGAAAGAACAAGCTTAAGCAGAGAATCATTTTCTAGGGCTTGTATATTAGGAAAAGAGATAAAAGTACCGCCTGATCTAGAATATTATAAGTTAAAAAATGAGTTCAATCATATTGGTAATAACCTAAATCAGATAGCTAGAGCATTGAACAATAGACAAGATATATCACTAAAAAACATCATGGAAACCATCAAAGAATTACGACAAATAATCAAAAATCTTGATGAAAAAGTAAGGGGCTGATCAAAGCAGTAACATCAATTTGGGCTATTCGAGATCGTTTGGATAATGTCATCAAGTATGTCGAAGATGAAAAAAAGACGATGCAAACGGTCTTGGATTACATCAGCCAAGATAATAAAATCAAACAAAAACAGTATGTAACTTGTCTTAATTGTGATGCATTTGATCCATTAAAATCGATGCAGATGACCAAGAAATTGTTCCATGATCATAAAAGGATCGTAGCGTTTCATGGTTATCAGTCATTTAAAATAGATGAGGTCGATGCAAATGTTGCGCATGAAATTGGAGTGAAGTTAGCACAAAAAGTGTTTGGGAATCGCTTCGAAGTCGTCGTTACAACACACCTAGATAAAGATCATATCCATAATCATATCTTGTTAAATTCAACTTCATTCGTTGATGGAAAACGGTTCTGTAATACCAAAAAAGATTACTGGAACATGAGAAATACATCCGATGAACTATGTAAAGAATATGGATTATCCATCGTTGAAGATCCATCTTATGATTCAAAAAAGTTGAATTATCATATCATGAAAACCTATATGAATGACATTAAAAAAGATATCGATGCTCTTGTAAAGGAAAGTAATTGTATTAGGAATTTAAAGGATAATATGAAAAAGAAAGGATATGAGTTCGATAGAATCGATGAAGAAGATGTCATTTATCATCCATATTGTAATGAACCAATCTATCTAAAGTCATTAGGAGAAAAGTATCATTTTGATGAAATTGAAGAAAGATTGACCGATAAATGGATCCTTCCTCAAAACGTTGAACATACACAAAGTTATTATCGTTGTAAGGAATATTATCAACTTTATAAAAGAAAACAGTTACCTAAGCTAGCAGGAATCCATGTTGCTTATCTTATTTCGATCAATATCTTACCTACAAGAAAGCAACATATATCTAAAGAAGCAAGACAAGCACTCAAGAAAATGGATCAATATTCTAGAGAAATTGAACTTCTTGCCAAGAACAAGATAGAAGATATTAATCAATTAAATAATTATCAACAACAAAAACAAGATGAACTCAATGACTTATTAAAGCAAAGACAAGGTTGTTATTATCATCGACAACGAGCAAGAACGATGGATGAAAAAGAAGAATGGTCAGCAAGAGCAAAGTTATTTACACCAGAAATAAAGAAGCTAAGACTTCAAATCAAGGCATGTGAAAATATCAGAAATCGAAGCTTTGATAAAGACATTGAAAGAATAGCTCAAAAGAAAATCAAACAAAGAGATGCAAGATAGGAGGGAAAAAGCATGAAAGAAATCAAATATAACAGAGTAGGAGATTATGAATTTCCATCATTAAAACAAGAAAGACTATTACCAAATTTATCAAGATTTGGAAGAGAATATCTAAGGGTATTAAAAGAAAAACATCCAGGTCATTACTTAGCCTTACGAGCAAAAGATGAACTCAATGAAGAGTTGATTCGTGTGGATAAAGAGCTAAACAAACAATACGAAATACTCGTTGAACAATACAAAGAGTCAAGAAATATAACTGAAGAATTAAAAGAACAAGACCAAATGAAATGGGTTCAAGAGATGAACAGCATAAGAGTCATGGTAGAAGAAATGTTGATCAATGAAATCATGGCTATGTAAATCAAAACAATATCAGCAAGATTTTTATAAGAAGATAAAAGGAGAGATAATTATGACTTTATATGAAGAATTTAAAGAAAAATATCTAAAGGATGATCTTATTGATTTCTTTATCGAAAAAAGAAAGTTCATATTAGAAAATAATAAGAAAGATTATTTAAATTATCTAATCAAAGAAGGTCTGTTGGAAGAAGATATCACTAATGTAGCCAAGATGTCATTAGATTTATTTATTGCACAGGCACAAGCGATATTGATTCATGATAAGGAAATTGTTGAAACTTATTCAAAGCTAAATAAGAAACAAAAATCTATGTTATTTAGTGAAATCAATAAAAAACTTCGTTGTATGGTGTAAAATGAAATAACATATGGAGCTGAACTCGAACGGTATCAACATTAATGAATAAATGATAATCAGGCCTCTAGTCAAGAGGCTTTTTCAATTTAACAAATAAAAAATCCAATTATATGAAAAAACTATTCAATTATATGATGATAATTGATATAATTTTATTGTTGAAAGGAAAATCAATATGCAAGTCAGTTATAATAATTTATTCAAAAAATTAATTGATAAAGGTTTGAAAAAGACGGAATTTGCAAAAGAAGCTGGAATTTCTCCTGGGACTTTAGCAAAGTTGTCAAAAAATGAGACTATTTCGATGGAAAATTTATTAAAGATTTATAAGTTTTTAGGTTGTAATAGTTTTGATGAAATCATAGAAGTTATTGATTGATTTTCTTTTTTGAGCTGAGGCTCAGTTCGGTATGGAATCATGATCTATCGTTTGATAGTGTTCAAGGCAAAGCTTAGATTCCAAAAAATAAGTGAGAAGTGTAAACTAGGAGGACTTTATGAACAAAACAATATGTGAATTATTTGCCGGTGTAGGAGGATTTAGATTAGGTTTTGAAAGAGCCGATTCTGGATGGAAAACTACATGGTTTTCACAATGGGAACCAGGGGCGAGAACACAATGGGCAAATCAGTGCTATGTGCAACATTTTGGAGACTCACCAGATATAAATGGGGAATTTCATACTTGTGAAGATATTTCTACTGTAGATAAAAATGCTATTCCAGATCATACCCTTTTGGTTGGAGGATTTCCTTGCCAAGATTATTCAGTAGCTCAATCGTTATCTAGTTCAAAAGGTATCGAAGGAAAAAAAGGAGTTCTATGGTGGCAAATTAGAGATACCATCGAAGCAAAGAGACCAGCATTTTGTATTTTTGAAAATGTTGATAGATTATTAAAATCTCCGGCAAAGCAACGTGGGAGAGATTTTGGTATCATCTTAAGTTGTTTGAATGCCTTAGGATATTCTGCTGAGTGGAGAGTGATAAATGCTGCTGAATATGGTGCGGCACAACGCAGAAGAAGAGTATTTATCTTTGCATATAGAAATGATACGGTCTATGCTGATTCAGTAAAAGAAATGGACGAATTATCACTGATTAATTCAGATGGATTCATGGCAAAATCATTTCCGATTGAACAAGTGGAGAATTGTTTTGAAGGAACTTTGATGAATGATCTATTAGAAATGACAGATAAATTTTCATTTGATTTTAAATCAGCTGGATTGATGAGAAACGGAAAAATATATACAAATAATGTCGTTCCAGTAATGGAGACACCTATACTATTGGGAGATATCTTACAGTCTAATGTTGACGAAAGTTTTTATATAACAAACGAAAAAATGAGCAAATGGACTTATTTGAAAGGTGCGAAAAAAATAAATCGTGTATCTAAGACAGGGCATGAGTATGTCTTTTCAGAGGGTCCTATTGCTTTTCCGGATTCATGGGATAAACCAGGTAGAACCATGCTTACTAGCGAATCTACTTTGAATAGAAGCACACATGTCGTTTCAGATCCTGGAACAGGAAGATTGAGAACATTGACTCCAATCGAAGCAGAACGTTTGCAAGGTTTCGATGACGATTGGACTAATAGTGGAATGCCTAATAGGATGAGATTCTTTTGCATGGGGAATGCATTGGTAGTACCAATGATCACAAGAATGGCAAAAGTTTTGGATAAAATAATCTATAAAGAACAATGATCTTATGTCTTAGGCATAAGATTTTTGTGCATATAGGGAAAGTGGGTGATAGACATGAAGTTATTTGATTATGATGATACAGATATCAATAGTATTTATTCATATGCAAAAAAATTGGAAGGAATGACCTTTCATGAGGTATTGGATGAATATGAAAGAAGTCCAATAAAAAGTTATGGAGGGAAATTATATGATGCATATACCAATTTTGAAAATATGATAGTAAGAGAAAAAACAGTAGAATATGGTTTTGGGGCATCATTGAACGAAAAAGCGAAAGGTCAATTGGGTAATTTTATAGAAAAATACTATTTTGGTTATGATCCAAATGGTAATCAAGAAGCGGATTTTAATAAGATAGGATTAGAATTAAAACAAACACCTATTGATAAGACGAAAAAAGGTGAATATAGAGCAGGAGAAAGATTGTCCATAACAAATATTTCTTACAATGAACCTGTAGAAGAAGATTTCTATAAAAGTCATGTATGGGAAAAAATTAAATGTATCCTTTTGATTCATTATTTGAGGGACAAATCCATAGAGCGCTTGGATTATGTCATTAAATTTGTAAATTTATTTAGTCCGCCTAAGGATGATCTTAAGATAATCATCGATGACTATAATCAGATCAATGAAAAAATCAAACAAGGAAAAGCTCATGAGTTAAGTGAAGGAGATACGATGTATCTGGGAGCTTGTACGAAAGGCGCAACTGCCAAAAAAAGCATGAGGCCGCAATATTATGGTGATCATACTTTAGCTAAGAAAAGAAATTATTGTTTCAAAGTATCTTACATGAATTATGTTTTGAAAAATTATATCCTTCAAAACAATGTGCCGTGTGAATCTATCATAAAAGGAGATATTAAAACAAATTTCCAAGAACATGTCATATCTTTGATAAATAAGCACATTGGCATGACAGATAAAGAATTATGTGAAATGTATGATCGCCCGTATAACAATAACAAAGCGCAATGGAATGATCTTGCATTCCGAATGTTGGGAATCAAAGGTAATCATGCTGCAGAATTTCAAAAAGCAAATATCGTAGTTAAGACCATACGAATAGAAGAAAATGGAAAGAATAGAGAAAACATGTCTTTTGCACCATTCAAATTCAAAGAACTTGTGCAAGAAGAATGGGAAGATTCTACAGTATTTAATTATTTTGATACAACGCAATTCTTGTTTGTCGTTTTTCAAAAAGTTAGTGATGCTTATGTACTACAGAAAGCAAAATTATGGCACATGCCTTACTATGATTTGAATGAGATTGTGAAAAGTGAATGGCAAAATTATAAAAATATAATCAAAAATGGAGTGATTTTCAAAAAGGTTAAAAATCTAGATGGTGAATTAGAAGTTAAGAATAACTTACCTGGAATGAAAGATACTGAAATCATACATATACGTCCTCATGCCCAGAAATCCGCTTATAAGTTAAATGATGGATTTTTAAAAGGCAATGTTGAAAGAGATGCAGATGAATTGCCAAATGGAGAGTGGATGACAAAACAGAGTTTTTGGTTGAACAAGCAATATATATTAAAACAATTAAAGTAAGGTGATGTATGTGAAGCATCAAAATTTAAAAACTACTCCGGAAGTTTCAAAGCGTATGAAGGCGTTGAGCCATAAAAAAAGTAAGGTTGAATCTGTGCTTGCAAAAGCTTTATGGCATAAAGGGTATCGTTATCGATTGAATTATAAAAAATTACCTGGGACACCTGATATAGCATTAACAAAATATAAGATAGCAATATTTGTTGATGGCGAATTTTGGCATGGAAAAGATTTCAAAAAAACAAAAGAAAAACTAAAAAATAATAAAGATTATTGGATTGAAAAAATTGAAGAAAATATTCAAAGGGATATAAAAAATGATAATTTACTTCGTCAGATGGATTGGCTGCCAATTCATTTTTGGAGTCAGGAAGTAATTAAGTACACTGAATATTGTATCAAAGAAATAGAAGAGATAATCTACGAAGTATTAAATGATGATTTTTAAAAGTTATGGCATCAAATAGATATCATTGACACTGTGATATTGTTTTATAATTAATCATTTTGATGTGTAAAATTATAATAAATATTTATTTAAAAAGTATTGAAAGAATATTTAATTGTAAATGAAAGGAAGTATGATTATGAAAATAAACCCTAATTCAAAAAATGCCATTAAACAATTTAAGCATATAAAACACTTACCTATTTCTAAAAATGCAGACGATGGTTCTTTGGATTTATTTTTACTTCCCATAAATGCCAGAAACTTTGATTACGATAGTGTTTCAGATAATTTGATAGAGTCGGTTGCGGATTATGCTTTATCTTGGAAAATCAAGGAAAAATACAAAGATAAATATATGACTCTTAGCAAAAAAGCTAGAGAAAAGTTCAAGGAAGCTACAAAAAATGATGGTGAACTTGGAGAATTGCTCTTGTTTTGTTTCTTAGAAGGACATCTTGAAGCGCCTAAAATATTGACAAAATTAGAGTTAAAAACATCTAATAATCTATATGTTAACGGTTCAGATGGAGTTCATTTGAAAAAAATTTCTGATAAAAGATATAAATTGATTTTTGGAGAATCAAAAACATATCAAGATTTATCCGTTGCACTTAAAAATGCATTTAAATCTATAAATGAATTTAAAAATGAGTTAAATACAAAAGGTGAAGCAAAAAGTGGAATATCTTTTGAAAAAGGTTTGATTTCTAGCAATGTTGAATCAGATATATTTGATGAAGATGATGAGGATATCTTAAACATTTTATTATATCCAGAAGATAAACCAAATACTAATATCTCTCTTGATGATGCATTTTCGATTTTTATTGGATACGAAATAGATATTTCTAAGGAACAAAGAAGTTGTTCTAGTGATGAATTCCCAATTAAGATAGAAGAAAAAATATCCGCTCAAATAGAGAATTATAATAGTAAGATCTACCAACTAATTGAAAATAATGAATTATTAGGTCATACATTTTATATATTTATAATGCCGTTTACAAATATTGATGAAAATAGAAAAAAAATATTAAAGAAGGTGTTAGAATGAAGACTATTATACAAAAATTATCAGAAAAAGCATTTTCAGATACATATTTGAAAAATTTAATATATAAACTAGAAAAAGTCTACTGTAATGAATTGTGCAAAGACTTAGGTGCTGTAACAATAAATGATAGGGAAATAAATCATCTACTAAGATTTTCTGATATTTTGTGTAGATCAGAAAATAGTCAACATAGAAATCTATCTTTAAAAATAATAAGTTTGCTTTTAGAGATAGAAAAAATTAAAAAAATGGAATATTTTCAAATTATTGCAACAAATACTTTGGTGAAATTAGGTAATTTTCCATCATTATCGATTGTAAAAGATGGTAATAAATATTTAAAAATAGATGAGATTAGAAATGATTATATAATAAAAAAAATAGCTCAAATTTCTCCATTAGGCCAACCTTTTACAGATGCTCAATATAATGTTTTTGAAGAAATGAAACGAAGAAATCATTATAGTTTTTCAGGAAGTACTTCTTTTGGGAAATCTTTTGTTTTTGAAGCATTTACTAAACATATAATAACAGAGCATAATAAAACAGATAATATAGCATTTATTGTACCAACTAAAGCACTTATTAATCAGGTTGGAAACAGATTAAAGAAAATCGTAAATGAATTTAATTATAAGGTAATCACCTCTCCGGTTATCCCAAAAGTGTTTTTAGAACAAGATAATAAATATGTATTTGTTTTTACACCTGAGAGATTAATTTCATATTTTATGGAGAAAAGTAATCCTAAAATTGATTATCTTTTTGTTGATGAGGCACACAAATTACTTAGTAGAAAAGATACAAGAACGCCCTTGCTTTACCATGCGTTGGTTTTGGCAAAGCGAAAGAGTGTTAATATATACTTTGCTTCCCCTAATATTCCTAATGCTGATGTTTTTCTTGAATTGATTAATAATAGTACTGAGGAAAGCATGTTTATCACAGAATCCCCGGTTGCACAAAACAGATTTTTTATCGATACTGTAAATGATAATGCATTTATGATTTCAGATTTTGGAGAGGATATTATTTTTCCAAAATTTAATTTTAGTGATGATATAATTGCTAATCTAGAGATAGTTTTAAGGTTTTTCTCTACTAATAAGCAGAGTATTATTTATTGCAATACGGTAGAGAAAACAATACAAACAGCACTTAGCTTCGCAAATAGAATTTCAGAAATTGACTCAGAAGAAATTAATGATGCTATTAAGTTAATTGATGAAAAAGTTCATGATAAATATTATTTAAAAAAATGTTTAAAAAAAGGAGTTGCATACCATTTTGGAGGAATACCTGAAGAAATTAAACTTTGGATTGAAAAATTATATAAACAAGGTTATATAAAGTTTTTGTTTTGCACTTCGACTCTCTTGGAAGGGGTAAATTTACCAGCAAAGAATATTTTTATTCTTAGTGAAAATATAGGCAGTAGTAAAATGAGCGATATCGATTTTTGGAATTTGGCAGGTAGAGCCGGAAGGTTGAGAAAGGATATTTCTGGAAACGTCTTTTGCGTTAATTTATTTAACCAGAAAGGGTATTGGAAGGAACAAAAAGATATAGGTATACTTCGAAATAAGAAAATAAATGTTGTGGAGCCACAAATTTTATCTAGAAGAAATGATAATTTATACAAAAATATATGTAACTATTTTCAGGAAAATAGATATACCAATAAAAATTTAAGTTTTGAGAAAAAGAAAATAATTGAGATGTATGGTAACATATTGCTTTTTCACGATTCAATAAATAACGATTCTATTTTAAAAGATAAGTTTATAGATAGTAGTTTAAATTCAATTTCATTGTTAAAGAAGACTAGAACATCACTAAAAGTTCCACCAGAAATATTAGCGACAAGCATAAATATAAATATCTCTAATCAGAATAGAATAGCAAGTAATGTTGTACCACAATTTCCTGAAACCACTAAAAAAGAAGACTGTCTAAGAGTATTAAATATTCTTTATGATCAATATAGGTGGGAGGAAACAGAGTCAGAAGGTAAAAATCCTATGATTAGAAATAAAAATCAATTAAAATATTATGCAGCATTAATGGAATCATGGATTAATTCAAAACCTTTAAAAGTTATTATACAAAATACTATAGACTTTTATTATAATGATGGGAAAGAACGAGATATTTATATAAGAGAAAAAAATGGTAGAATGAAAGCTATTAAGTTTGATAAACAAAATGAATTTCTTATAAATAAATTGATTAATGATGTAGTTGGAGATATCGAGAACATTTTGAGATTTAAAATAAAAAATTATGTTTCTAATTATCAAGCTTTATTAAAAAACAAAAGTAATTTGAATTTGGAGATTACAGATTGGGAAAGTTTTATTGAATATGGAACAACTGACAAGAAGACAATCGAAATACAAAATCTTGGTTTTCCTCGAAATATAGCTATCTTTTTAAGAAATAATTATGATAAGGCCTTTCACAAGAATGAAAAAGGGGAAATAGATGATGTTAATCAAGGATACTTGTTTGAAAATATAGATAAAGAGAAGTTTAAACTTGAGTTTGAAGAGTTGGCATTATTTATGAATTGGAAATAATAATTAGAATAGTTTTTATATTTTCTTTCATCATTTTTACGTTAATTTAAACCTAAGTAACTTTATATATTAAATATTAATTTGAGTTAAGATAGGAGGTTAAAATGGAGATTAGAGAAGCGTTGTTGGAATTAATAAATTCAGATACTATTAATTTTTCACATATGAATAGGGCTATAGAAAAATTGGTTTTTGTCATGCTAGAAGATTATTTGAAGTCTCAAAAAAAGCGTTTAATCATAGATAGAAAATTTGATATGATTTTACCTGATGGAATAGATGATGAAGAAGAATGTCTTGCAGTTGAAATAAAAATGTACAGAAATAGTCAAATAGTTTCGCGCGTCTTATATGATGTTGTTGAACGTTTTTCTGTTAACAGAAGAGGAATAGATGGGTTTCTTTTAATAGTAGTCAATGAGTTACCAATAAAAATAAAAAAACAAATTAAGGAGAAAAAAAACCAATTCAATTTTAAATTAAAAATCTGGGATATCAACGATTTAATTCGAATTTTCCAATTAAATGAAAATTTATTTATCGAGATATATAATAATTTAAACACAGCGCTATTAAAAGATACAATTAACAATGGCATTTCTAGAAATGATAGTGTTTATTTAGAAAAAAGAAAAAAATATATTGAACAACTTCATATACAATATAAAAATGATAATGTTGTTTTATTTCTTGGTGCTGGAGCGTCTAGCGAAGCAAAAATAGCAACTTGGGATAACTTGATATCAGAATTATTTGTTGCGCTAATAGATAAACAGTTATATGCAAATCATATCCATATGGAAGAAAAAGATAAGAAAAAAATTGTAAGGGAAGTTATTGCTCAGAATGGTAATTCTCCTTTATTGCAAACTAGATTTTTGAGAAATGGATTTGAAAATGATTTTGAAAATCTAGTTAGAGAAATTTTATATAAAGATTCTGTAGATTCATCAAAATTATTAAAAGAAATTGCGCAATTATGCATACCTAATAGAGGAAAATTAGGCATAAGAGCGATAATAAACTATAATTTTGATGATTTGGTTGAAAGAAACTTAAAAAAGCTACGTGTAAAATATCATTCAATTTATGGAGAAGGTATGATTCCAGAAATGGATGAAATAGGGATTTATCATGTTCATGGTTTTTTACCTCAAGAGAAGGATAATTATGAAAATTTAACAAAATCGTTGTTAGTTTTTTCGGAAGAAGGATATCATAAGCTTATGTTAGAACCATATAATTGGGCAAATATTAATCAATTGACATATATGATGAATAATACATGTTTATTTATTGGGCTATCTATGACAGATCCTAATTTAAGAAGATTATTAGAAATAGCAGCACAGAAGAAAAAAGAAATTAACGAGGATTGTCAACATTATGTGATTATGCGCCGTTTTAGAATTAAAGAAAAAGTAGAGACAAAATCAATCAAAAGTTTTGAGAGAGTAAATGAAGCTTTACAGGAGTCTTTTTTTAAAGAATTGGGAGTAAATGTAATATGGATTGATGAATTTGATGAGATACCAATACTTTTAAAACAAATTAAAGGAGATTATGAAAATTAGATTAACGATAATTAGAAATTCTCATCAATAACATGAATGGAAAAATATATTAATAGAAAAAATCAATCATTGTAAATAATGCAGTGGTTGTTTTTTACATTAACATTAAATTTTATGTTAAAAACAAACGATATTCTTATTTTGAGTTTGTGATGATTACTTTTAAATGAGATAAAGAATGTATTCGATTCGAGTACATTATAGTACATAATAAAATTCAAAATAATAATAGTTAATATAATATGTAAAAATTAGACAAAATAAATGATGAAATACAATATGATATATGGGAGTCGAGTTCGAATAAATAAATTCAGATTGTCAATTAGAATTCATGCGTATAAGAAAACCTCACAGATTTTTAGATTGAAAACTGAATATCGTAAAGGTTTTAAAAATGTCTATTTTCACTTTTTGCATCTTTCTTTCTATTCCTCTTTTCGCTTTTCGCCCATAAAATCAGAAAGTTTCTCTGAGTTAATGCTATCTTAGCTTTGGTGGTTTTGCTTTCACAAAATGATGGAGTATAAGATTCTGATACCGTTGTGCTACCAATATAAAGAATTTTTCAAAGAAAATTGGATAATTTGGAATAAAACTGAGATTTTATGCTTCTTATGTTAACAAATATGTTCACTATAATCGTTTCATTTCGGAGTTCGAATAGTATACAAATAGTAAAAAAGCCTTTAAATAAAGGCTTTTTTCTTAAATATTATAGTTAAAAAATTAAATAGATTTGTATACACTGAATAACAAACTTTTTAAATCATTAATAGATGAGCATTTGGATAACTTGTTTACATAATCGTTGGAAGAACATATATCTATAATCACTTTGTATATAACATTTAGTAATTGTATGTCTTCATTCGAAGTTGCGATAAGGAATGCACATTTTACTTTTGTGTTATTCCAAAGTATAGGTTTTTTAAAACGAGCAAATTGTATGCATGATTTAATAGCATTATTTTTTGTGGCATGTGGTAGAGCCACACCACTTTCGAAAGAAGTCGACAGTAATTGTTCCCGTTCTAAAACTTCATCAAAAAAGCTGTCCTCTACAAAATTATATTTTTTTAGTTGTTTAACTCCGTAATTTATATATTCAACTTCATTATTGAAATTTAGATTATATAAAAATTGACTTTCATTAAAGAAATATTCAAACATTCTATCAAAATAGTTTTGTTGTTTTATGTTTAATACGTTTATGAATTTTTTTTGTATCTGTGAAATAGATTGAAAAGTCATTGAAGGAGTTATGTATACACAATTTGCATTTTGAAAAGATACATTATTAGACGTAGAAATAATGATATCAAATGCTTCTTCGTTAATACTTTGTAATTTCTGTGTGCTATAAATAGGAGTTATTTCTATATTTTTATATTCTTTTGAACTAAAAATAATTTCAGATAAACTGGTAAATAAAGCAGGCCCTTCCAAGATAAAAAATAGTATCGATATGTTAAAATTACTATAAAGTTTTTCTTTCATTCCTTTTAATGGGCCAATCAGATAAATTACCAAATAACTTATTTCATTTTTTGTTAAAGTAATTGATTTTTCTTTTGCAAACGAATCCGCTATAAAAAAAGCGACATCAAATAAAAAAGTATAATTCTTTCTAAAATGTTCTAATAACGGATTATTAATATGAATATTTAAATTTGTTCTAGCAAATGCAATTTTAAGGTGAATTAAAAATTTTAAAATCAGCTCTTTCTCCGTTAACAAATCAATACAATAATCTGTTTTTACAGTTTTTAAAATTTTATATAAGATTGCATAGTCTTTATCGAAAATCGAAGTAGATTGTTTTATTTCATTTTCAATTTTATCTATTTTGATTAACGGATAAAGGCATTTTACAAAATAGGATTTAAATTGTCTTTTATATTCATCTAAAGAATATAAATCACTCATTTTATTTAAGTAAGACTCTAATTGAGAATCGATATTTTTATAGGTACTAGAATCATAATTTGCATTTCCATATATAAATTGTTCAATTATACAACAGGTAATTATTAAAACAGTGTTGTACGTGAGGTAGCGGTTAAAAAAAGAAGGAGGAATATTTTCTTGTATTCCAGCTTCGATATCTCTTACATCCAAAAAATCAAAACATTTTTTGAAAAGGATAGAATCTGATAAGCAATCATTTTCGGACACATATTGGTTTAATAAAAGAGGTGAATTATGAAAAGGATCATAAATGATAATTTCGTTATTCTTCTTTTCAAGATAAATCTCATATTGAGAGAGTTTAACTATTTCTTGTCGAATTTTTTCTAAATCATGAAGTAATGTGTATTCAGAAATAAATAAAGAGTCAGCAAGTTCGAAAATAGAAAATTTGGTATTAGCGTGAATAATTAAATATATAAATAAAAAATGTTTTCTTTGATCAATATTTAAATCAAAATTTTGTTGTGAATTTATTACATCTAACTTTGACTTTAATCTATATCCTTTGTTTCGATCAGAAAGAATTAGTGATGATTGAAAACTATTAATAGCATTAATATCATTTCGAATAGTTCGAAGGCTGACATTAAAAATTTTAGACAGTTCTTTTCCAGTAGCCCATTCATCTTTTGTTTTTAAGTAATTTATAATATTGTTTTGACGATTTGATAGATTCATGCTGATCACCTTTCAATTAGTATATATAAATTAAATCAATCAATCAATAAAATCTATAATTGCACAACAAGCATGTGCAATTATAGATTTGATAGAAAGCGCTTACTAAATTATCATGTTTTTGCAGAAAGGGGACTTAGCTTTATGGATAAGTTTGAACAATTATTATCAAAATGGCTGTTACCTATTGCGGCAAAACTGGAAGAGAATCCGCAATTGGCAGCTGTAAGACGTGGAATGATGACTTTGGTTCCGGTAACCTTGGTAGGGTCGATTCCAACAATTTTTTCACAGTTACCTAATATACCGGGGATGCCTCAATGGTTCGTGGATGCAACGACTTTTTTAGGTCAAGTTACACAACCTATGAACTTTGCAACTATGGGGTGTTTAGCTTTATATGTGGCTGCATTCGTTGGATATTATTATTCACAGCAGAGAAAAGTATGGGATATCGGTGCAATCGTAACATCAATTTGTGCTTTTATCATCATGGCAACATTATATGATCCGGAAACAGGTGCAACGATTACTAGTTATTATGGAGGAACAGGAATTTTTACCGCTTTAGTGTTTGGTTTGATTTCTGTTGAGATTTTACATATATTCCGTAATAAACTGCATTTTACGATTAATTTAGGAGATGGAGTTCCAACACCAATCTTAAGAAGTTTTGAAAATCTATGGCCAATCTTATTTTCAATTCTGATCCTGATTGTATTTAAGTATGGGGTGGAATCAGTAACTGGGGTTGCAATGGTTCAATTGGTTGAAAAATTATTCTCTCCATTAACAGCTTCAGTAAATACTTTAGGTGGAATGTTATTGATTTTATTTATTCAGCAGTTGTTGTGGTGGTTCGGTATTCACGGTTATGCAGTTATGGCTCCAATTTGGATGGCTGTAGCATTCGCAAATGTGGATATTAATGCTGCGATTGTAGCTGGAGAATCTACAGAAGCTGTTCGTGTATTGACACCAAATTTCATGTGGGATATGGCAGGAACAACAGGTTCAGGAATTTGCGGAGCATTGTGTATCTTGATGCTTTTGTCAAAATCAAAACGATTTAAATCTATTGGACGTTTGTCAATTATTCCTGAATTCTTTGGTATTGGAGAATCAGTATTGTTTGGTCTTCCTGTTATTTTGAACCCTATAATGTTTATTCCTTGGTTGCTTTCAACACCTATTGCAGCAGCAATTGGTTGGATTGCGATAGAAAGTGGTTTCATGTCTCCATTTGTTCTAGTAGGACCATATATTCCTCTTCCTTTTGGAGCATGGATTGCATGTATGGATTGGAAATATCTAATTGTATGGGCAGCAATTATTGCGGTGAGTGTGTTGTTGTATTATCCTTTCTTCAAAATTGCTGAAAAGAGAGCATTAGAATCCGAAGGAAGTAAGACAAAGGATACACGAACATTGGAAGATATCGAATTTGATTTCTAGGAGGAAGACATGAAGATTTTATTAGTATGCTATGGAGGTTTGTCAACCTCAATGTTGGTGAACAGAATGAAAAAAGCGGTAGAAGAATCACCAAACCTAAAGGACCGTGGAATTGTAATAGAAGCATGGGGAAAAGAAGAATACTATGAAAAGTTAGATGACACAAGAGTTATCATGTTGGGACCACAAGTTTCTATGTTAAAAGATGAAGTAAGAAGGGTAGCTTTAGATAAAGGATATGATGTTCCAGTTGTAGTAATTGATAAAGATCATTATGGTGCAATGGAAGCTGTTCCAGTACTATTGGCTGCATTTGATGCGATTAAAGCTCATAAAAAACAAGGGTAGGTGTAATAGTGGAAGAAGTTATAATGCTGGCGTTTAAAATTATCAGTGATGCAGGCACTGCTTCTGCTGGGTTCTTATCAGCAATCTCTATGGCAGAAAATGGGGAAATTGAAAAGGCGTTTGAAACTATGAAAGAGTCAGAAGTTTCTTTAGTAGCTGCTCATAAAGTGCAAACGGAATTATTGCAAAAAGAAGTAAATGGAGAATCAACAGAATATTCTTTACTAATGGTGCATGCTCAAGATCATCTGATGAATGCCATTTTATTAAAGGATCTAGCGTATTCTATTATTCGTTTAAATCAAAAAATAACTGAATTATCAAAATAAAACCATATTGGCTCGAAAAGAGAAATCTATCGAGCCTTTTGTGTTCTTTAATTATCATATAATTTTGCACCTTTATGTTGTGCAATTATAGATTTGATAGAAAGCGCTTACTAAATTATCATGTTTTTGCAGAAAGGGGACTTAGCTTTATGGATAAGTTTGAACAATTATTATCAAAATGGCTGTTACCTATTGCGGCAAAACTGGAAGAGAATCCGCAATTGGCAGCTGTAAGACGTGGAATGATGACTTTGGTTCCGGTAACCTTGGTAGGGTCGATTCCAACAATTTTTTCACAGTTACCTAATATACCGGGGATGCCTCAATGGTTCGTGGATGCAACGACTTTTTTAGGTCAAGTTACACAACCTATGAACTTTGCAACTATGGGGTGTTTAGCTTTATATGTGGCTGCATTCGTTGGATATTATTATTCACAGCAGAGAAAAGTATGGGATATCGGTGCAATCGTAACATCAATTTGTGCTTTTATCATCATGGCAACATTATATGATCCGGAAACAGGTGCAACGATTACTAGTTATTATGGAGGAACAGGAATTTTTACCGCTTTAGTGTTTGGTTTGATTTCTGTTGAGATTTTACATATATTCCGTAATAAACTGCATTTTACGATTAATTTAGGAGATGGAGTTCCAACACCAATCTTAAGAAGTTTTGAAAATCTATGGCCAATCTTATTTTCAATTCTGATCCTGATTGTATTTAAGTATGGGGTGGAATCAGTAACTGGGGTTGCAATGGTTCAATTGGTTGAAAAATTATTCTCTCCATTAACAGCTTCAGTAAATACTTTAGGTGGAATGTTATTGATTTTATTTATTCAGCAGTTGTTGTGGTGGTTCGGTATTCACGGTTATGCAGTTATGGCTCCAATTTGGATGGCTGTAGCATTCGCAAATGTGGATATTAATGCTGCGATTGTAGCTGGAGAATCTACAGAAGCTGTTCGTGTATTGACACCAAATTTCATGTGGGATATGGCAGGAACAACAGGTTCAGGAATTTGCGGAGCATTGTGTATCTTGATGCTTTTGTCAAAATCAAAACGATTTAAATCTATTGGACGTTTGTCAATTATTCCTGAATTCTTTGGTATTGGAGAATCAGTATTGTTTGGTCTTCCTGTTATTTTGAACCCTATAATGTTTATTCCTTGGTTGCTTTCAACACCTATTGCAGCAGCAATTGGTTGGATTGCGATAGAAAGTGGTTTCATGTCTCCATTTGTTCTAGTAGGACCATATATTCCTCTTCCTTTTGGAGCATGGATTGCATGTATGGATTGGAAATATCTAATTGTATGGGCAGCAATTATTGCGGTGAGTGTGTTGTTGTATTATCCTTTCTTCAAAATTGCTGAAAAGAGAGCATTAGAATCCGAAGGAAGTAAGACAAAGGATACACGAACATTGGAAGATATCGAATTTGATTTCTAGGAGGAAGACATGAAGATTTTATTAGTATGCTATGGAGGTTTGTCAACCTCAATGTTGGTGAACAGAATGAAAAAAGCGGTAGAAGAATCACCAAACCTAAAGGACCGTGGAATTGTAATAGAAGCATGGGGAAAAGAAGAATACTATGAAAAGTTAGATGACACAAGAGTTATCATGTTGGGACCACAAGTTTCTATGTTAAAAGATGAAGTAAGAAGGGTAGCTTTAGATAAAGGATATGATGTTCCAGTTGTAGTAATTGATAAAGATCATTATGGTGCAATGGAAGCTGTTCCAGTACTATTGGCTGCATTTGATGCGATTAAAGCTCATAAAAAACAAGGGTAGGTGGAAATGATGGAGTTTTATAACAAACATTATCCAGTTGAATATTTAATTTTCTATTGTCGAAATGAAGAAGAAGCTAAAAAGTATATTGAAACAAACGAGATTTGGACAAAAGCTTTATCAAAATATAAGGGATTTGTTTCTACAACATCTTATTTAAATACAAATAACCCAGGAGAAGTTCATATTGTGATTATTTGGGAAACATTAGAAGATTGGTTATCAATTCCGAAAGAAGATTTAATCAGGATTTCAGAAGAGTTTGATAAAGCGTTTCCTTATCCATATAAAAATGGTCCAAGATTACATAATGAAAATAATTTTGGGTATCATAAAGTTTTACATTATGAGGTGGATGAAAAATGAAAACTATGATTTTTGTCGGGTCTCCTCATAAAGAGGGGAATACAATTCGTTTAGTAAACGAATTTTGTAAACATTTAAATGGTGAAATTGAAATAATCAATATCTTTGATTATTTACATATCAAACCTTGTATTGATTGTGCATTTTGTCATAAAAATTATGGCTGTGTTTACCATGATGAATTTTCAGACATTTTAGAAAGAAGTTTTGATGTTGATTGTTTTGTTGTTGCCTGTCCAATGTGGTTTGGAAATGTGCCTGGACCAATGATGAACTTTTTCTCAAGATTACAGACAATTACATCTGGGCACATTTATCGTAAAGATTTAGTTCATAAATTTGATAAAGCAGGGGTTTTCTTAATGTCGAGTGATGAAAAATGGCATAACATGGCCAAGACAATGGAAACAACTGTTGAATTTGTATTTAATCATTTTGATGCATTGATTTTAGACGTGGTTTATGCTCAGGGGTGTGATCGTGTTAAAGCTGGTGAATCAAAGCAAGATAAAATAAAATGCGAGCGAGCAGCAAAGGCTTTGAATCAATGGTATGAAGATAAAATGAGTGGCAAGTTTTATAAATATGGTTATGCGTCAGAGAACTATGTGCGTTTAATGGAGGAATAATAATGTATACATCAAAAAATAATTTAATGTATCCAGTAGAACATTTAGTTTTTCAATTAGAAAATCCAGACAATTTAAATCGTTTTATTCAGTTGGATCATGAGATTTGGACAATGTTTTTAAAAGAATATCCTGCCTTTGTTTCCAAACAAATTTGGGTAAATGATACTAATCCAGGAGAAGTTCATTCTATAATCAGCTGGAAAACTATGGAAGGTTGGAAATCCATACCAGTAGAAAAATTAAAAGAAATAGATCAAAAATTTACAAACGAGTTTAATGAACCTTTTAAATTAGTTCGTAGAATTCATAAGGAAAATAATCATGGTATTTATGAATATTGTAGTTTTGTAAAATAAGGAGAAATATGAAGACAATTGTTATTAATGGTTCACCAAAGAAAAATGGTCAAACAATGAGTTTGACCAATGAATTAATAAGTAAAATTAACGGTGATATAGAGATTATTCATGTTTATGATTATATGCCATTGAAGCCTTGCTTGGGGTGCGAAAAATGTAAAACACAATCAATTTGTTCACAAGAAGATTATTTTGGTGATGTATTAAAGAAAATTGAAGATGCTGATTGCATTATTTTGGCTGCACCTATGTGGTTTGGTAATATATCGGGTCCATTGATGTCATTTCTTTCACGCTTAAATGTGTGGAGAAATGGATATGAAACACGCAAAGATAGAGTCCATTCATGGGATAAAGCAGGTGTGTTGGTCATGACAACAGGAGCTCGTTGGAAAAGTATGGCAAAATCGGTTGAAGCAACGGTGGAGTTTTATTTTAAAGAAATGGATGCGTTAATGCTAGGGAGCATTTATGCAAACAAAACAGATGTTTTACCTTCTAAAAATAATTTTTATGCTCTTACTCAATGTAGTTATATAGCGGATCAAATCAACACATGGAGCAAAAATAAAGAAGCCGGTAAAAACTATGTGTATGGTTATTCTTCATGGAACTACATGGATTATGAAGAAAATAGAAAATAAGAAAAAAGTAATCTTAGTATCGGGGGCTAGTAAAGGAATAGGATTAGAAGTTTGTAAGCAATTGATCGAAGACGGTTTTAGGGTCATTGGTATAGCGAGAAGTAAAACAACAAGTTTTCAGCATGAATCTTTTACATATCTATCTTTAGATATTCAAGATCGAGATTTGTTTCATAAAGTGAAGCAAATAACAAAAAACTTATCAATTTGTGGATTGATTTGTTGTGCAGGAATATGCAGAAGTGGTTGTATAGAAAAAATAAAAGCCTTTGATTTTTGGAAAAATTATGAAATTAATGTAATTGGAAATTATAATTTGATTCAATGTTTTATTTCAGAAATTGAAGTGAATGAAGGATTTGTTGTTTCGATTACTAGTGATGTAGGAAGTTTTTGTATACCAGAGCGTGTTGGTTACGCATCAAGTCGTAAAGCACAAAATATTATGGTTCAATGCATGCAGCAAAACTATCCTTCGATACATTTTTATTCTGTTGCGTTGGGAATAACCAAATCTGATTTATATTATTCAAAATATGAGTCAGTAAAAGAACAAAAAGAAGCAGAAAAAAAACAAATTAAATTGTATCCTTTGAGGCGTTTGGGTGAATATTTAGATGTAAAAAGCCTCATTCACTATTTAGTAGGAACACAGCCAAATATAGCGTCGGTAATATTTTTAAACGGAGGAGCAAAATTAATATGAAAATTACTATGGAAAATCGAGTTGCCTTAATAAGCGGGGCAGCAAGTGGAATGGGAGAAGCAGTTGCAAAAAAATTTTTGGAACTGGGTTGTAAAGTTGTTGGATTTTCTTTGGAAGCAAAACCAACAATTGAACACGATAATTTTGTTTATATTCAAGGAGATATAACTAAATTTGAAGACTGTAAAAAAGCAGCTGATTTTGCATATGAAACATATGGAAAAATTGATTCATTAGTTCATTGTGCAGGAATTGTAAATGAAGGCGATTTGGAATCAACAGATGTGTCAGTTTTTGAAAGAGTTATGAAAATTAATGCTTTTGGTACGTTTAATATTTGTAAAGCAGCTATTCCATATTTGAAAAAACAAAAATCAACAATAGTTAATATTTCAAGTGATATGAGTGTAAAACCTTTACCAGAAAGAATTGCATATAATCCAAGTAAAGCGGCAGTAAATATGTTAACAAAATGTATTGCAGTTGAACAGGCACCAATGGTCCGTTGTAACGCAGTTTTACCAGGAATAATTTATACCCCAATGATTCAAAAACGTTTAGATTCTTGTGCAGATCCTGAACAATTATTATCTGAATATAGAAGTTTATATCCAATGGAACGTATTGGAACAACGGATGATATTGTAAATGGAGTTGTATTCTTAAGTACTGAGCAATCAGATTGGATTACTGGAATTGAATTACCAATTTGTGGAGGGCCAGTAGAATGAGCAATTTAGTAAAAAATAACTATCCTTTTGACAAAATGAAACTAAAATGTCTTTATAAAAATGAAAATATCAAAATGATGAACGTAGGTATTGAGGATGAACATCTTAACCAGGTTTATGGTGAATCATTACAATTTCCTGAATTTCCAAAAGATCGTCCTTATACATATTCTTCTTTAGTTACTTCTATAGATGGACGTATTGCATTTAATGATGCTCCTGAAGGGCCTTTCATTGCAAGCAAAAATTATTTAGCTAAAGAAGGAAGTGTAGTTGACTGGTATACGTTAAATGTTTTAAGAGCTAGTGCAGATGCCATTATTTTTGGAGCTAATACTCTAAAAATGGAACCAAATGGAACAGGTCACGTATATGATGAATCATTAGAAAAATCACGGGTTAGAATGGGAAAAAATGAGATACCATGGAATGTGATTCCAACGTTAGATGGAACAGATATACCTTATGATCATATTCAATTTACAGGGAAGCAGATCCCAATTATTTTTTACACTACACCTAATGGTGTGAAATTATGCCAGGAAAATTCATTAAAACCAGTGGTAATCATTAATGATGTTTTAAAAGAAGAAATTCAATTGAATGTTGATGTAAACTATATCGTTGTAACCGGTGATAAGGTTATGGATAATGTTAAAGGTATGAAAATCTTGCATTCCATGGGAATTAAAACATTGTTGGTCGAATCCCCATCATTAATGCATTTGTTTATTCAAGATCAATTGATGGATGAATTATTCTTAAATTATTCTTGTGTATATTTAGGAGGAGATTCATTGACGATTGGAAAGAATTTCAAGGCATTTGATAGTAAAAACCATCCTCATACTTCTTTGATTACTGTTTATATGCATTCAAGTCATTATATGTACTTAAGACATAAAGTGATTTATGATGTAAAAGAAGTATGTTAACGGCTTATAAAGAACCTCCAATTATTGAGGTTTTGGTAAATGAAGTGGAAGAGGGTTATATGAATCAATATCTTTCGATGGATCATGAAATATGGACATTGGAGGAAAGTAAATTGCCTGGATATTTAGGGAAAGATACATGGATCAATAAAACATACCCCAATCGTGTGATCCATATCATTTATTGGCAAAATAAAGAAGTATGGAAAAACATTTCACCAGATTTTATAGAAATGTTAAAGAGGAAAGCTGATGCATGTTTTCCTAAAGAAAAAGTAAAACGCGTTAAAGCGTATCATTTAGATAATGAGTTATATAAACTTTTAGAATTTAGAAATAATCATAAGATCGTTTAGATTGTTAATTAAGGAAAATAGGAGGGAAAAATGCCATCTAAATTAAAGAAGATTGATTTTCCTTATCAGGATATGAAATTAAAAGAATTATTTTATGATGAAACGTATTCGAATTCTCTAATGGGTGCAGATACAGAAGGGATACGTACTGTTTTTGGTCGCTCATTTGCCTTTGAGAAAATGTATAAAGATAGACCTTATATTTTTAATTCATTGGTCACATCTATTGATGGTAAAATTGCGTTTGAAGACGCTCCTCAAGGACCGTTGATTGCTAAAAAAAATAAGTATGCAGGTAATGGAGGAACAGTAGATTATTGGATTTTAAATGTTTTACGTGGAAGTGCGGATGCAATTTTTACTGGAACAGCTAGTATTAATAAGGAAGCAAAAACTGGTGGGACCGGTCATTGCTATGATGAGCAAATTGAAATTTTTCGAGAGCAACACGGAAAAAATCCAATTCCATTAGGCATTGTAGTTACTATGGATGGATTAGATATCAATTATGAAGCTGCAATTTTCCATTCTTCTGAAAAACCTCTTGTTTTCTATTCCACAGAAGAAGGGTATAAAAATATTGCCTCAAACTCAGAACGTAAAGTAAACAAGGTAACATTAGATAATATAATTTCTATTTCAGATATTCGGGTAAGCGAAGTATATGTTATTGTAAGTGGAAATAATCAGTTTGATCATAAATTAGGAATGAAAATCTTGAAGAATATGGGAATTGATCGATTGTTGGTGGAATCTCCGACAGTGACGCATTTCTTTATGAAAGAAAAATTGATGGATGAATTATTTTTGAACTATTCTTGTGTTTATGTTGGGGGAAAAGCAACGTCGATTGGTATGCAAGCACCTTCATTTACTTCAGAAGATCATCCTCATACAAAATTAGTTTCCATTTATATGTACAACAATCATTTTATATATTTAAGGCATAAGTTGATATATGAATAAAATATACGATGAAGTTTATGAAAAGATTATTCGCTCGGTAGTAATTGTATTCTGTTTAGCTACTGCTTTCTTTGTTTATGTAATGGTGTATTCACTGCTTCAAAAAGAAGTAGCCGCTAGTATAGTATCATTGATAGTAATCATTTTATTCGGGTGGTTGATTAGAGGTCTAAAAAATGCGTTGAAATCAAAAAATGTGAAAGAAATTCCATTTTTATTACGTATTTTAATCCACTTTTTAAGGAGAGTTTATTGATGTATCGTTTAATTTCCTTCGATGTAGATGGAACGCTGTTTTCATATGATAAAGACGCTTTTGGTATTTCTGAGTCCACTGTTAGTTTGCTAAAAGATTTAAGAAAAAAAGGGTTTATCTTAGTAATGAGTTCAGGAAGAGCTTGGAATGATATTCCTGAAGAAATATTCGGATTATTCCATTTTTATATTTTAAATAATGGTGGATTATTATGTGATCAAGATGCGGTGAATTATGCGGATAACCCTATCTCAAAAAACGAATTAGAACAATTTATTGATATCAGTAAAGAAAAATTGAAAAGCATAACAATAAAAACTAAATATAATTGTTATTATCAGTGTTATGATGGGATTTATCCGGATTATCTGTATTATGATAATGGCGTTACTTTTTTGTTTGATGAAGTCGATATTAGCAAAACACCAGTGTATACTTTAAATTTAGATCTTGAAGAAAATGAATTGATTGAGTATAAGAAGCTTTTTCCGAATTTAGTGTTTTCTCATGGAGGATTTAAATATTATGAGGTATATTCTAAACAAGCAGATAAAAAAAATGCGTTGTGTAGTTTATTGTCAAAACTAAATATTAATGCTAAAGAAGTGATTGCATTTGGCGATAGTATGAATGATTATGAAATATTATCAAATGTTGGATTAGGTGTAGCTATGAAAGATGGTCATCCAGATTTATTAGATAAAATTAAAGAGAAGTGTGAACCTATTTCAAAAAATGGAATAGAAAAATATTTAAAAGAAAATAGAATCATTTAGGAGAAGTAATATGCAAATAAAACAAGCGAAAATCACACATGATTATTTAGATGGAGTGATTGAGGGAAAAGAAGTATCGACAAGTAAAAAACTATATAAAGAAGCAAAAGTTTTCTATAAAGAAGAAGATCCTAATCTAGATGAAGAAACGGTCATGTATGAAGTATATTCATTTAGTCAGGGAAATCCTGAACAGGTCGGAAATCTAAACTGGGGATTAACGGTAATGAAACCAGTGTATGTTAATGGAGAATGCAATATTACCCGAGGACATTTTCATGAGGATCTAGACTGTG